>JAYTYG010000534.1:0-7614 GCA_043742585.1 Spartobacteria bacterium | reverse complement strand
CATCCTGCCAAACGTGGAGACCTATCTGACCATGTTCGAAAAGGACCGCAAATACGTGCTCGATCACATCCCCGAGCTAGTCATCAAAAGCGCCAACGAAAGCGGCGGCTACGGCATGCTCATCGGGCCTCACGCCACCAAGGCGGAACACGAGGCCTTCCGCCAAGCCATCATCGCCGATCCGCGCAACTATGTGGCGCAACCCGTCATCTCACTTTCGCGCAGCCCCAGCTACTGCGGGGACGGCGCCATCGAAGGCCGACACATCGATCTGCGGCCCTACATCCTCTACGGCGAAAAGATCACCATCATCCCTGGCGGCCTGACCAGGGTGGCATTGCGCAAAGGCTCGTTGGTGGTCAACAGCTCCCAAGGCGGCGGCAGCAAAGATTCCTGGGTCGTCGACGACGAATAGAAAAACCGGCGCCCTCAACACCCTCAACACTCTTCCTTACAATACCCAACGACCATGCTTTCACGCGTTGCTGATTCGCTCTACTGGCTGTCGCGCTACATCGAGCGCGCCGAAAACAACGCCCGCATTCTCGATGTCAACCTCCAGGTCACACTCGACTCCGTGCACTCCGGCCCGGCCGAAGAGCGGCTCGATTGGCTGCCCATCATTGCCACACTGGAAGACCAGACGCTATTTAACAAGCACCACTCAGTCGTTAACGCTCAGACCGTCTGCGAGTTTGTCACTTTCTCCAAGGAAAACCCCAACTCCATATCCTCCTGCGTCGCCTCCGCCCGGGAAAACGCCCGGACCGTGCGCGACTATATCTCCAGCGAGATGTGGGAACGCATCAACGGCCTCTACCTCTGGCTCAATTCCCCCGAGGCCCGCCAGCTTTACGAGAATAGCGCCATCGATCTTTACCGTCAGGTCGTGGATTATTCCCACCAGTTCCATGGCACCACCGACGCCACGCTCACCCAGGGCGAAGGCTGGAACTTCATGCAGGTGGCTAAATACCTCGAGCGCGCCGACTCGGCCTCGCGGATTCTGGATTTGAAATATCACATCCTCCTGCCGCACGGCGAAAAAGTCGGGGGCCTGGTGGACACAGTCCAATGGCAATCGGTGCTGAAATCCTGCAGCGCCTTCGAGGCGTATCGCAAGCTGCATACCGGACAAGTCACGCCCTGGAGCGTGGCGGAATTCATCATTCTGCAGGAAAGCTTTCCACGCTCGATCCGGTTCTGTGTGGATCACCTCGATAAAGCCCTCCACCGCATCAGCGGCTGTGACGGCGCCCACTTCTCAAACCCCGCCGAGAAACTCTCCGGCCGATTGCTCTCGGATCTTCATTACACGAGCATTCAGGACGTTTTCCAGACCGGCCTCCATCAATACCTGGACAACATCCAGCTCCGGCTCCTTGAAGCCGGCGCCGCCATGCGCAAGCAGTATTGCGAGTGGTTGGACGCCCCCGCCGCTTAACCCAAGGGCAAGCCCCAAGGGGGACGGAGGAAAGGGCGCATCTCCGATTATGTACAAGCTCAGCTCCAAAGGCGCCCGAAGGATGAAGGATGAAGATTCGGAGCTCGCTGGTGGCGTTAGTCCCGAAGGCGTCTCTTTCTTCATACTTCATAATTCATCCTTCATAATTTCTCTCTGCTGCCGCTAAGGGCAACGGATCGGAGATGCGCCCCTGCGCCGCAGAGTAGGGACTGGATGGACGCAGTGAACGGCAGACCAAGAGCCCGTCTCCTCTCCTGCCCCCACAGCGCCTGCGTCTTGCGTTACATAGCCTGGGCAGGCCCGCCACGACATCGAGAGCGCGGGCGGCGCATCGATTATTCTGCGGTCGAGTAATGCAAACAGATTGCATCTAGCTCGCTTCCTGCCCACTGTATTTCCCATGAAAATATTCACGCTCTTCGCCGCCACCCTGCTGGCTGCGCTCGTGTCAGCCGACGCGGCGGAGAAAATCCGCGTCTCCAGCTTTTCAACAATTCTCACGGAAATCGCAGAGGAAGTCGGCGGCGACCGGGTGGCGGTGACGGCGCATGTGAAGCCGGGCGTCGATCCGCATGAGTATGAGCCAAAGCCAGCGGACTTAAAAGTCGTAACGGAAGCGCAACTGATCCTACTCACCGCCAAACACATGGAGGGTTACGTCGGCAAACTCAAGGAGGCGACGGGCACGAAAGGCGAGGTGCTGGAAGTGGGCAACGGGTTTGCGTCGCTGCAGATCAAGGGCGAAGGCAACACGAACAGAACCTTCGACGACCCGCACTGGTGGCACAGCATCGCCAATATGGAAAAGGCCGTGAAGATCGTGCGGGATGGACTCAGCCAGGTCAGTGCGGCGGACAAAGAATTCTTCACCGCAAATGCGACAAAAGCCATAGCCCGCTTGGATGCGCTGCTAAAATGGTCGCGGATAAAGATCTCAGAATTGCCAAAAGATCGGCGCAAACTGGTGACCTCGCACGACGCATTTCAATATTTTGCGAAGGAGCACGGCTTTACGATCTATGCGATCGAAGGCGTCTCGAGCGAGGACCAACCGTCGTCGAAGAAGATCGCCGAATTGATTGTCGCGATCAAAGCGCAGGGAGTGAAAGCGATCTTTCTCGAAAGCATCGAGAACCCGAAAGTGCTCAGGGAAATCACCAAGGAAACCGGAGCGAAAGTCGGTGGCACATTGTATGCCGATGGTTTGGGCGAGGACGCAGCGTCGACCTACGAAGGCATGTATAGGCATAACGTCACAACCATCGTCGATGCGCTTAAATAAGTGAAAGGTTCTCCCCTACTGGTCGCGGCAATCGCGTTTCTGATCTTGCTCTCCCTCGGCTGGCCGCTCTGGCAGATGACGCGGGCCGACGCACCCGCGCCCCCGGCACCGACGATCGCCGCAGCGACAGGGCAAAGCGAAATCCATTTGCAACTCACCTTCACAGCGCCCCCGAAAAGCTTGAAGGTTTTCCACTTGATGAAAGAGATCTGGAGCGCCGACGCACCGGCTTCAGACATCGAGCGCGACTTGAAACTGGCTTACCCCGGAGAGGGCATCGACCTGCGCTTTCTCGTCGAATGGCCATCGGATGCGCCACTGGCCTCGCTGCGCGTGAGGCTCACCGACCCGGCGGGACAGGAGCACGAAAAGGGCATCTGGAGCAAGGGACCGGCGGATGAAGTCCTAACATTTCCATAACGGCATGTCGTCACATCAACTCCAGGTTAGCGATCTTACGGTAAGTTATAACCGCGTTCCGGCGCTGCATCACATTGATTTTGAAGTGCCGTGCGGGCAATGCGTTGCGCTGCTGGGGCCGAACGGCGCAGGGAAATCCACGCTGCTCAAATCCCTGGCCGGCCTGCTGAATCTTGAGACGGGCAGCATTCGGTTTCACGGCCACGAAGTGCGCGGGGTCACCCAGGATTTCGCCTATTTGCCGCAGCGCGAAAACATCGACTGGGATTTCCCCACCACAGTGCGCGGGCTGGTGGAAATGGGCCGTTATCTGAGGGTCGGCTGGTGGCGGTTGTATGGCAAACAGGACGAACAAGCCGTCGATGAAGCGATCGCTGCGATGTCGCTCGAACCGCTGGCGGACCGGCAAATCAGCGCGCTATCTGGCGGACAGCAGCAGCGGGCATTTCTCGCCCGCGCGCTGGCGCAACGGGCGCATGTTTTTCTCCTGGATGAACCGTTCACCGGGCTCGACAAACCCACCCAGGACAATCTCAAGCAGCTCCTCCGCGACCTGCGCGCGCAGGGGAAACTCATCATCGCCTCGCACCACGATCTCAGCAGTGTGCCCGAGCTTTTTGATCGTGTGATTTTTCTCAACGGCGAACTCATCGCGGCCGGAGAAGTGCGCGACGTTTTCACCGAGGCGAACATTCACAAGGCTTACGACACGCCGGCCTTTGCGGGCCCCAAGCATTCGCAGCACGCGGCCCCAACCGGGCACGCACCGCACTAATTTTTCATGCACTGGATTACCGAACCCTTTCAACACGAATTCATGCGCCGCGTTTTTGTCGGGGGCGCGCTCATCGGATTCACCGGCGGTTTTCTGGGAGCGTTCATCGTGCTCAGACGGCTCGCGCTGATGGCCGATTCGCTTTCCCACTCGCTGCTGCCCGGCCTCGCCGTCGGCTTCATGATCTTCGGGCTGGCGCCCATGGGCCTGTTTGTCGGGGCGCTGGTGGCCGCGCTTTTCGTGGCGGTGGGCGCGCAACTGCTGGCGAGGAGTTCGCGGCTCAAGGAAGACACGGCGCTCGGCGTGCTTTACACGGCCGCCTTTTCGTTGGGAGTCATTCTCATCAGCTTTGTCCAAGTGCGCGTCTCCCTCGTTCACTATCTATTCGGCAATATCCTCGGGCTTTCAAATACCGACCTATGGCTGATATACGGCATCAGCCTGGTGGTTATCCCGCTGCTGGCGGCGCTGCAACGACCGTTACTGCTGACGCTTTTCGATCCCGTGGTGGCGGCTAGCCAGGGCATCCGGGTGAACCTGCTCAACTTCATCCTGATGGTGGCGCTGGTGCTCACCATGATCGCCTCCCTGCAAGCCATCGGCGTGACCATGCTTCTGGGGCTACTCATCGCTCCCGCAGCGACTGTCTATCTGCTCTGCGACTCCTATCCCGCCATGCTCTGGGGCGGCGGGTTTATCGGCATGTTTGGGTCCTGCTCTGGGCTTCTGCTCTCCTACGCATTCGATCTCCCCTCGGGCGCCTGCATCGTCCTCGTCCTCTCCCTGATTTTCTTCGCCGCGTATTTGTTCAGCCCCCGCTATGGCCTGATTCGAATGCTGCGAAAGGCGCGGCATTTTCACGATGAAAGCCTCGCCCGCTGGCCGAGCGACAAGTAGCGGGCACCTTGCTCGGAATTATGAAGGATGAATGATTCGGAGAACGCAGGTGCCGTTAAGGCCAAGTGTTTTTCATCCCTCATAATTCATCCTTCATAATTCCCTCACATCCGCCGCCAAGAGCAAAGGACCGGAGATAGCCCCCAGCCGCCCCCCCTCCCCCCCCTCTGCGACTCCGCGTCTCTGCGTTAAATCCCCCGCAGCTCGGCGCTGAATCCCCCGCTGCGTTACGTTGCGAGGCCCACGAAATGCGTTTGCGGCGGCGGCACGCGGACACTATCACAACGTAATGCGCACGATCGGCAACCTTACCACCGAACAGACAGCCACCCGATTCAGCGATTTCTTATTCGTCCAAGGCATCGAAAACCAAGTCGAGGACGAGGAAGACGGGACATTTTCATTGTGGGTGTTGGAGGAAGATCAGATGTCGAAGGCGGCCGAATTGCTCAAACAATTTCAAGCCAACCCAAACAACGCGACGTTCCAAGAAGCCACAGGCCAAGCCAACGCCCAACGCGCGCTGGAGGAGAAGGAAGACAGCTCGCGGCGTTCCACCGTGATCGACAGCGCGCGGGTCGGTTACGAGCGGCACTTCACCCGCACACCGATGCTGACCTGGGCCATCATCGCCATCTGCGTGGCCGTGGGTCTCTACTCCCAGTTGGGATCCAACGACAAGTCCGTGCGCGGCTTGTATATCTCCGAATACCAGAACGACGCCGAGTCCGGCATGTCCATCAACCTCTTCACCAACGAGATTACCGCGACCCACGGGTTTCTGCCCGAAGTGCGCGCGGGCCAGGTTTGGCGATTGCTGACCCCGATATTCCTGCACTTCGGCATGATGCACATCGTGTTCAACATGATCATGTTCTGGCAACTCGGGAACCTCATCGAGAACCGGTTCAACGCCCGCTACTTATTGGCGCTCATCCTAGTCATCGGCATCCTCTCCAATCTCGGGCAAGTCCTGTGGAAGTCGCCGAACTTTGGCGGCATGTCCGGAGTCGACTACGGGCTCTTTGGTTTTTTATGGATCCGGGGACGATTTGACCCCTACGCAGGGTGGCAGCTCAATCAAAGCACCGTGACACAATTACTTGTGTGGCTCGTGCTTTGTTATACCGGAGTCCTCGGCCCCATTGCCAACACCGCGCACACGGTGGGATTGCTGGTCGGAATGGCCTGGGGCTACCTCTCCGCCAGACGCTAAAAGCCCGCCGGATTTCTCTTTTTCACACTAGACACCGCCGTCGCCGCGCCTACCCTCGCGCACCGTGCCCGAAGAACCCTTGCTCAAACAAACGCCACTTCACAACGAACACGTCCAACTGGGGGCGAAAATGGTGGATTTCGGCGGTTGGTCGATGCCCGTCCAATACAAAGGCATCCTCGATGAACATCACGCCGTGCGCAATGGCGTCGGCGTGTTCGACATCTCGCACATGGGCCAGTTCTTCGTCGAAGGCGCAGGCGCGCTGGCGTGGCTCAACCGGATGCTCACCAACAACGTTGAGCGGCTCTCCATCGGAGAATGCCAATACACCTTTCTGCTCAATGAACAGGGCGGCGTGATCGATGATCTCATCGTCTACAGGATCGGCGAACTCCGTTACATGCTCGTCGTCAACGCCGCGAAAATCCAAGAGGATTTCGCCTGGATGAAATCCCACGTCCCGCCCGATCTCAGCTTTGAAGATCAGAGCGATGAGTTTGCCGGTCTCGCCGTTCAAGGCCCGAAGTCCGCGCAAATCTTCGACAGCTTTTTCGGCGGCCGCTACTCGCGCCCGGCCCGCAACCAGATCCTCACCATCGTCATCGACGACGCCACCTATTACATCGCCCGGACCGGCTACACCGGCGAAGACGGCTTTGAAGTATTTTGCCGGGCCGACCGGGCCGTTAAATCGTGGCGCGACATCCTGGCACGCGGAGCCGAGTGCGGGATCAAACCTTGCGGCTTGGGGTCGCGCGACACCTTGCGGCTCGAAGTTTGTTATCCGTTGAACGGGTCGGATCTCTCCGCAGAAACCACCCCGCTCGAAGCCGGGCTCTCCATCTTTATCGATTTGCAAAAACCCGAGTTCTTCGGCCGCGCCCGGCTGCTGCAACAACGCGAGGAAGGGGTCAAACGTCGGCTCGTGCCCTTCAAAATGACGGGCAAATCGCCCCCGCCCCGCTCGCATTATGCTGTTTACAAAGGCGGCATCAAGATTACCGAAACCACCAGCGGCACCCTTTCGCCCTCGCTCAACATCGGCATTGGAATGGCGTATATTCCCACCGAGTTAGCGCGGATCGGCGAAGAGATCGAAATCGAAATCCGGGGCAAATTTTTCCCTGCGTTGATCGAGAAAAAGCCACTCCTGCGAGCCGCCGGAAAATAAACTCACACACTGCAACCACAGACACATCTACATCCACCGATGAACATTCCCGAAGACCTCCACTACGCGCAATCCCACGAATGGCTCCGGCTTGATCAAGAGATCGGCACTGTGGGGATCAGCGACCACGCCCAAAGCGAGTTGACCGACGTGGTCTACGTGGAGTTACCAAAAATCGGTGCCCAGATCAAAGCGGGCGACCAAGTCTGCGTCGTGGAATCGGTCAAGGCGGCCAGCGACATCTACACGCCTGTGTCCGGCACCATCACCGAAGTCAACGAAGCCCTGACCGCCAACCCCGCCCTCTTGAACACTGACCCCTTTTCCACGGGCTGGATTTACAAGGTCCGCCTTTCTGCGCCCGGCGAGATCAGCGAGCTGAAAA
>JAYTYG010000533.1:0-5284 GCA_043742585.1 Spartobacteria bacterium | reverse complement strand
CTCCTAGTTTCTCCATCGCGCTCTCCGCGCGGTCGCTTGGTAACTGGTCGCTTTGTAATGCCAACTCGGGCGGTGGCAGCTCAAATTCGAATCCAAACGAGCCAATGGCGGTTCCGGTGATCAATAGCTGATTCTTCTCTTTATCGGGAATCGGCCCCATATAACGCAGATTCTCAGCTAATCCGGCGGCGACCGCCGTGAAGGCATCGGTGAAAAATCCGGCGGCTTTTGAGGCGAAGTCAGCGACCACTCCATGCGACCCACACACTGGCCGACCGCGAAATGTTAGCCTGGCTTTTTTAATGAGCTGCAGCGGGATTTGGCCAACCAGTGCGCGGTAGCTGCTTTTAAGCGCGATTCCAACCCCATCCGGTTGATCACGTTCGACGTGGGAATCTCGGCCAGCATCGCCTCAAGCTGGCTGACTTCCGACGCGAGATGCAGGTATTCCTCTTGGTTCATTATAATGCCTCCACTTCGATTTGGGTAAGAAGATGCCTGGCGACGTCGTCCGCATCAGGCGACAGACCAATCTGAAGAAAGCCTTTCCATTGCCCGTTCCTACGGTGCGACCACATACTATACCAATACGAGATTTGCTTCACGTCCTCCGCATTTAATTCGCCGCCAAGGAGAAAAGGATATGCGTCCACGAGATATTTCTCCTTGGTGCTATCGGTATCAAACAGGTCGGCGATCTCGGATGCGAATGTCTACTGGTCTTTGTCCGTTGGCAGCGGAAAAGGTTACCACATCCACATCGTTTGGCGATTCCCCCAGCAACGACTCTTTGTCCTCCAGAAAACTACCGTCTAGCCACTGAAACCCGGAGGAGATGCTTCGCGCCTTCAGCTCCGTGCGATACGCCATGAAGCCCCGGAGAATGCGGATGCGTTGCGGTGAAGTGGCGAAACGCTCTACGATTTGCGGCAGCGAGACGATGTAGGGTGACCGATCTGGGCTGTGACCTTGCGCCCCTGGCCGCACTGGGGGCACCACCGCCGCTAGGTTCCAATCAGGGATCATATTTCGGGGTTCAGCAGTTGCGCGACAGTAATGCTGCCGCTCAGGAGCTTCGGTAAGAGCGTGTCGCGCAGGGTCGCGAGCGTGCGGGATTGGTGGAGGTTGGCGACAATCCGCTGCACGAGCGGGTCGATTACCCGAGTAAAGGCAGAGGCAATTTGCTGTGGCGGAAGCGCGATCTTGAAATCGGCAATGTCCTGCCACGTTGCCCGTGGCATTTTGGGGCCTGTAGACATGGCGTCGGTGTGGTTAACCAATGCAACGCTAGAGACATGGCCCAGAACGAAGCCGAACCACACGGGTTTGTCAGCAGTGATTACTAGGATGTCGGTCGAACAAACCCCATCGATCGGAGCCACACCGACTTTGTGGAAATAGGGACGCAGCTTTCCGAAAAGCACTTCGCCGCTCTTGAACTCAAACTTATGGCTTTCCACGCCTTCAGCACTTCCCCAATCCGTCAACGCAATGCACCGTCGCGGCATGTGCTCCAGTCCGATGTAAGCGCTTGCGCCATCAATTTCGTTGGCATCGACACTACGACGCTGGTTGCCTGCGACTTCGCCTAGCGTGCCGACGCGCCACCCCTGTGGGATTTCGCCGAGTTCGGAGGCTTGGAATTGGGCGGGGAAGAGGGCTGCGGTGGATTCATCCATACCGGCGGGGGGGCGGCCTTCGGCCTTGGCGCGGACGGGGTCGAAATCCACAAACCAGCTTTGGAACAGCGTCCGCGCCATCGCCTCCAGCGTCGCGTTCATCCGTCGTTTTAACTCGATCTTGTCGTCCAGCGCTCCGAGCACCGTCGCGATGGCTTTTTGTTCGGGGAGTGGTGGCAGCGATATTCTAAGTTCGCCAAAATGGCCTTTGTTGAGAATCGGCTGAGCGGCACCAGATGCAATGTGCTGTAGTTCGGCTTTTCTTGTACTTAGATCGTAATAGATGAACTCGCTGCAATAACGTTCATCCACGATGATTGAGTTGATCTGTTGATTCGTTACGCACTCGCGCCCGGCGATAGCCGCCTTTCCTATATCTGACCCGATACAAGAAACCATCACGGAGTGCGCGGGTATGCGGGAGCCTTTGACAGAAGCCGATCCCTTCTCCGTAAGATAACGACCAGTCGTCCTTATCGTTTTACGACCATCCATGTCTGAGGGGGTAACAAAAAGAACGTCGCCGCCGAAATTGTCTGCGACCGAAGTGAGTGGAGTCTTGCCCGTCACAATGCGCCCCAAATCGGAAAGGCTTAATGTCAGCCATCCATCCGGAACGGTTGCCTCTGTCTTTTCCTGAAGCACCACATGGTCTTTCCTGATAATCTCTTGGAAGCTTTCTGGCTCCTCAGCCCAGACATGGGCACCAACCATGAACGGTAAGTTACTCTCAGCGAGAGCATCTTTTAGCTCTGAAAATCGATGCCGCTCGTCCGGTGCAGTGAAAACTACAAGATCAAGGTCTGAGCCGGGATGCGAGGTCCACTTTACTCGAGAGCCATAGGCCCACACTTCAACACCGGGAATAAAGCGGCGGAGAAGAGAAAGCAGCGTCTTCCGCTGCTCTGAAGTGATGTCAACTGTTGTCTTCACGTCCAACTCGTTTGTGTCATCAACTGGTAGAGGCCAATGGTATCAGCAATAAAATCTTCAACGACGAGGATCGTCTGCTCCGCTTTCTCTTCACTGTAGTCGTGCGCCGTGTCCGTCCGAGCGTCTGCGTATTTCAGCCATTGCTGCACTGGAGGAGTGAGGAGGTTGTTTTCTCCTGCTAGTTTGAAGACAGGCTTGGGGCTGTTGGGAACTTCGGTTAGACCCATTTCTTCGATGAGGTAGCGCTTGAGATTCTTCCAAAGGGTATCATAGCAGGTCTCGAAACGCTGGATGACAGATTCCCCAATCGCCTCGCGATCAAGCTCTGTGAGTTCCGGGCGACCCTTTGCAATGCGATAATTTTCAAATTGAACCTCAAGGTGCTTGAGTGATTTTTGAAGTTTGACGTAATCGATCATGGTTGTTATCCGAGTTTATAGCCCAATCCTCTCAGGTTTACTTTGATAGCCTGATCGAGTTTCTCGGATTCGCCAAACTGCGCACCCAGTTCCGCGACGAGGCGCGACATCTTTTCTTCGAACGGCTCGCCGTCATCTTTAACATCTTCCTCACCGACGAACCGGCCGGGTGTGAGAACGAAACCGTGTGTAGCAATTTCTTCGATGCTGGTCGATTTGCAGAAGCCGGGTACGTCGGCGTAGTTGGCCGCGCCGCGTTTCCAGGTGCGGAAGGTGCTTGTGATCTTTTGCAAATCCTCCGCAGTGAAGGCGCGCAGGACGCGGTCGATCATGTAGCCGAGCTTGCGGGCGTCGATAAAGAGAGTCTGGCCGGAACGATCGCGATAGGCATCCCCGCCCGCGCGACTGGCCCCGCGCGCCTTTTTGCTTTTGGTAAGAAACCAGATGCAGGCGGGAATCTGAGTGTTGGTAAAGAGCTGACCGGGCAGCGCGACCATGCATTCGACCAGATCGGCCTCAATGAGGGCTTGCCGGATTTGGCCCTCGCCGCCGGAACCACTGCTCATCGAACCATTGGCAAGCAGCAGCGCCATACTGCCCTGCGGCGCGAGATGATGGAGCATGTGCTGGATCCAGGCAAAGTTCGCATTGCCCTTCGGCGGGGTGCCGTATTTCCAGCGCGCGTCTTCCTCCAGCTTTGCGTCCCACCATTCGCTGATATTGAACGGCGGATTCGCCATCACGAAGTCCGCTCGCAGATCGGGATGCTGATCGCTGGTAAAGCTGTTGGCCGGTTCCTTGCCGAAATTGAAGTCGATGCCGCGGATGGCCATGTTCATCGCCGCGAGCCGCCAAGTGGTGGGATTGCTCTCCTGCCCGTAAACGGAAAGAATTCCCAGCTTTCCGCCGTGTTCCTCGATAAAGCGCTCGCTCTGGACGAAAAACCCGCCCGAGCCCATGGCCGGATCGTAGACGCGCCCTTGGTAAGGCTCGAGCATCTCGACAATCAATGAGACGATGGATTTCGGCGTAAAATATTGGCCGCCCTTTTTTCCTTCCGCGAGGGCGAACTGGCCCAGGAAATATTCATAAACGTGGCCAGGGATATCCTTCGCGTGCAAATCGGCGTGCTCGAAGGGAATAGTGGCGATGAGATTAATCAGACCGATCAAGCTCTCCGCGGGCAGCTGGAGCTGGGCGTAACGCTTATCGAGCACGCCCTTGAGCTTTGGGTTCTCCTTCTCGACCGCATCCAAGCCATCATCGATTAGCTTGCCGATCGACATGATTTTGTAAGTGCGCTTGTTGCCATCGGCGACTTCGATCTCCGTGCCGGGAGGCAGCGGCGCGCTGGCTTGCAGTGTTTGCCAGCGGGCGAGCGGCGGCACCCAGAAGACGTTTTTTTCGATGTAATAGTCGCGTTCTTCCAGCTCGGCACGGATGGCGACGGCGTAGTCGACGCTTGCCTCGCCAGCGTAGTCTGCCGGGTCGAGAAAATAATCGCTCGCGGGAGCGCGCAGTTGGGCCTCGATTTCTCGCTGGCGAACGAGGAAGGAGTCCGAGACGTATTTGAGGAAAATCAGGCCGAGAACGGCGTGCTTATAGACGGCGGCGTCGAGATTGGCGCGGAGCCGGTCGGCGGCGGACCAGAGCTTTTTGTCGAGGTCACGGAGAAATTGCTGGGAAGAAGAATCGGGCATTGGGAAATCACTCGGAGCGAGCCCTGATATGTAGCTCGGGGGGGCGCAGCGAAGCCATGGAAATGTTTAACGGTGCGCGAGGACTTAATTGCATGAGCTGGGAACCGCGCTGAGCTGGGTCTTACGTCAAATCTTTTGGGCCGTGCCGCCTGCCATCCGCCAAATCCGCAGTTCCCTCGGACGCATCTTCAAGTTTTGATTGAAGTTCGACAGAAAACCGAAGACCAGCCGCCAATGCACAAAGGCGCACTATTATCATTGAAAGCGAAAACTCAGTTTTTCCCATTATCACTTTCGATAAGAGTGATGGTTGGCAAAGTTTGCTCTGAAGGCGCTGCGGGTTTCTTCCGGCCGTCGCCGCCTCGGCATGGACACAAGCTTACGGCTGAACGCCTTGCCGCCGCGCAGGCGATGCTCGATGAAGGACTTGATGTGCCTGCTATCGGCGCAGCCTTGGGCGTGGGGGCGACACGCTCGATGGAGCGAGTGGCTGCGGCCCTCGGCCAACTCGACCAAGCGCAGCCCTTGTTTGAGCCCGCCGATGACATTCCAA
>JAYTYG010000532.1:0-8125 GCA_043742585.1 Spartobacteria bacterium | reverse complement strand
CGCAAAACGAAATTGCCCCGCATGCAGCTATGGCAGGGTCCATATCCGATAGAATGGGAAAGGAGATTAATTATGAGTGAACCCGGACTTGAAGTGCTTGATACGACCTTGCAGAAGACCCACGAGTGGATCAATGAAACCGCGCGTGTAGCGCATGTGGATCATCCGACTGCCTACAAAGCCTTGCGCGCGGTGCTGCATGCTTTGCGCGACCGACTCCCCATTCAGGAGGCGGTCCATTTCTCGGCGCAACTGCCGATGCTGATGCGGGGACTTTTTTTCGACGGCTGGCGACCGGCCAATACACCGATCAAATTTTCCCAGCAGCAATTCCTCTATATCGTCTCGGAATCGATTGCAGGCGTTAAAGGGGTCGATTCGCTGCGGATCACCCGCAGTGTTTTTGCAGTGATCAACCATCACCTCTCCTCGGGCGAGGTGGAAAAGGTCCGCAACGTATTGCCTAAAGATTTGCAAGCGCTTTGGCCGGAGCCGCTGGCCATTGAAATGACCTGATCGGGTGGGCTGATCGCTTTCAGGGCGGGCCGCAATAATATTGCGCCCGCCGCTTGACCCTCGGCATCTCGGCGTCTCGGCGTCTCGGCGTCCGCGTCTCGGCTTGGCGGGGGGGCCTGATATTTGGCTGAAAGCGAGGCTGGCGGCGACGGCTTCCTTTACCGACAGTGTCGGCATGAACATTGCAGATCCCTCTGGGGTTGATTGGACAGCCATTCGCGAAGATTTCCCGATTCTCCGGCAAGAAGTGCGCGGACATCCGCTCGTATACCTCGATAGCGCGGCCAGTTCGCAAAAACCCCGGCAAGTCATCGAGGCGCTGACTTACTTTTATGAACACGATAACGCCAATGTGCATCGCGGCCTCCATGAGCTGAGCTCCCGCGCCACTGACGCTTACGAAGGTGCCCGAGCTAAAGTCGCGCATTACCTCGGCGCCGCCTCGCCCGATGAGGTGGTCTTTACCCGGGGCACGACCGAGAGCGTGAATCTGGTCGCCAACACCTGGGGCGCGAAATATCTGAGGGCAGGCGACGTGGTTTTGCTGACCGAGATGGAGCATCACAGCAACATTGTGCCGTGGCAGCTTCTGGCGGAGCGGCAGGGAGTGAAATTGCGTTATTTGCCGGTCAATAAAGAGGGCCGCTTGGAACTCGATCAACTCGAGATCATGCTGACCCCGGAGGTCAAGCTCTTCGCCTTTACTCATATCTCCAATTCTCTGGGCACGGTAAATCCGGTGGCCGCGCTTTGTGCGGCTGCGCGCAAAGTCGGAGCCGTTTCCCTCGTCGACGCCGCCCAGAGCGCCGGTCATATGCCGCTGAATGTGCAGGAAATCGGCTGCGATTTCCTGGCCTTTTCCGGACATAAAATGTGTGCCCCCACCGGGATCGGCGCACTTTATGGCCGACTCGAATTGCTCGAAGCCATACCGCCATGGCATGGCGGCGGCGAGATGATCGCCTCGGTGAGCTTCGAAGGGTCGACTTTCAAATCCGCGCCGCACAAGTTCGAGGCCGGCACCCCGAATATCGCAGGGGCCGTGGGGCTGGGCGCGGCGATCGATTACATTGAAAAAATCGGGCGCGGCGCGATCTTTGCGCACGACGCAGCGCTGGTGCAATATGCGCTGGAGCGCATGGCAGGGCTGCCGGGCCTGAGCATTTTCGGCTCAACCGAAGGTCGGGCGGGGCTGGTGAGCTTTATGATGGAGGCGGCGCATCCGCATGATGTGACGACTTATGCGGATCGGTTTGGCTTGGCGTTGAGAGGCGGGCATCACTGCAATCAACCCCTGATGCGCAAGTTCAAGCTCCCGGGCACCACGCGGGCGAGTTTCTACTTCTACAATACCCGCGCGGAGGTGGACCGGATGATCGAGGTCCTGGAGGAAGTGCAACGGTTCTTTGCGTAACCGCACAGCTCAGAAAGCTGACCGTCTACTTTGCCAACCATCTGTCTAAACATCTGCTGAAATCCTGATCCAAATGAACTCTGAACTCGAAGAACTTTATCAACAGGTCATCCTCGAACACTCCAAACGACCCCGGAATTTCGGCGAGATCCCTGAGGGCGCTGTGCATGTCCATGGCGACAACCCGTCTTGTGGCGATGAAATCCATCTCCACGTCAAATTCGCCGGCGACGGCTCGGTGGAGGACGTGAAGTTTACAGGCCAGGGCTGCGCGATCAGCCAGGCGTCAGCGTCCCTCATGACCCTCAAAATCAAAGGGAAGCCACGCGCCGAAGCCACCGCGCTGGCGGGCGCTTTCACTGAGCTTGTGACGAAGGATTCCGCCGCCGAATCTCCAGCGCCAAGGGGCTTGGGCGATTTGCAACTGTTCCATGGGGTGAGGAAGTTCCCGCAGCGCGTCAAATGCGCGATGCTGGCCTGGCGCGCATTTGAACAAGCGCTCGCGCAATCGCCAGCAACCGATGGCGAAATTTCGACTGAATTTTAACGCAGAGGCGCGGAGGGGGAACTAAAATCCGGAATCGCTCTGCGGGTGATCCCCTCTCACTCCTCTCACTCCTCTCACTCCTCTCACTTCTCTCTGACGCCTCTCTGACTTTCATGGGCTTTCATGGGCGGCTTGTTCATTGCGCCCAGTTCTTCTCGGTTCCGCCCATTCCCCAATCTTTGTGTTTTTTGTGTTCTCTGCGGCTGTCCCCAGGCGAAAAAAAAACGCCGCACCTGAATGGGTGCGGCGCTTTTAGCTGAGCCAATTACTTCTCGGCTTTTTTCTCAGCCTTTTTCTCGGCGTGCTTCTCAGCGTGCTTGTCAGCGTGCTGGTCGCCGTGAGGGCCTTCAGCGAGCTCTTCAAGGCTCAAAAATCCATCGGCATTTTTGTCCTTCATTTTGAAGATTTCAGCGGCTTTGGCTGGCTCTTTCTGGGCCCTTGGGCCGGCTTGAAATTCAGCGAGACTGACTTTGCCGTCGTTGTCGGTGTCGAGCTTCTTTAAGATTTCCGCAGGGCTATGCTTGGGCTTTTCGCCGGGCCCATGCTTGGGCTTTTCGCCAGCAGGCGCGGCTGGAGGGACTGCTGGAGCGGCTGGCGGCACCGCAGGAGCTGCGGCGGGTTCTTCGGCGGCGAAGCCGATGGCTGAGCTCATGACGAGGGCGGCGAGTAGTGTAGTAAGGGTCTTCATAGTGTTTAACTTTGGGGTTTCAAACTGGCTCGGCAAAAACCGCAGAAGCGGCTCCCGCCTGGCGTATTCAATGAACGCTCTAAGTGGACGGGAGTTGCGGCGTTATATTCAGTTCCGCCGAATTATTTTTAACTGATGATTTCTTTCACCACATTGCCCTCGGTGTCCGTCAGTCGGAAATTGCGGCCCGCGTAAGGGAACGTGAGTTTTTCGTGGTCGAGCCCGAGCAGGGCCAGGATGGTGGCGTGGAGGTCGTGGATCTGGACTTTGTTTTCCACGGCTTCGTATCCGTAATCGTCAGTCTGCCCATAGCTGAGGCCGGCTTTGACTCCGCCGCCGGCCATCCAGAGTGTAAACGCCTTGTTATTATGATCCCGCCCATCGCCCCCCTGCGCATGCGGGGTGCGCCCGAATTCGCCCGCCCAGAGGACCAGCGTGTCCTTGAGCAAACCGCGCGCGCGCAAATCGCTGAGCAGCCCGGCAATGGGTTGATCGGTGGCCTGGCAATTGTTGGTGAGAGCGGTGCCGAGGTTAAAATGATGATCCCAATTGCCATGGGTCACTTCGACAAAGCGCACGCCGGACTCCACCATGCGCCGGGCCAGTAGACATTTGCGCCCGAAATCGTCGGTGGCCGGATTACCGATGCCGTAGAGCTTTTTTGTGGCGTCGGTTTCCTTGGAAATATCGAGGACCTGAGGCATCTGGCTCTGCATTTTGAAGGCCAGCTCATAGGACTCGATGACGCCTTCGACCGCAGGATTGGAATGGTCGCGCGCCAGTTTCTCCCGGTTGAGCGCCTGCACAAAGTCGAGCTCGGCGCGCTGGGCATTGGGGCTGAGTTCGGTGGTGAGGTTGCGCACTTCGGCGCCGGCGATGGGCCGGTTGTCGGAGCCAATCCGGGTGGCTTGATACATGGCCGGGAGAAACGCGCTGCCATAGTTCTGGGCACCGCCGAAGCCACTCGGCGGGGTGAGCGTGACATAGCCGGGTAGATTCTCATTGAGCGATCCGAGCCCGTATAAACTCCAGGCGCCCATCGACGGCCGCACGAATTGAGAGCTGCCGGTGTGCAGTTTGAGCAGCGCCTGGGGGTGGGCCGGCAGATCCGTCTGCATCGAGCGCACAAGGCAGAGGTCATCGGCCTGTTTTGCTAAATTGGGATACAGCTCCGAGAGCCAGAGCCCGCCCTGGCCGTGTTGGGCGAATTTCCATTTCGAGCCCAATAGCGTCGTCCCCGGGCGTCGGCCGGGCTTCCCGGTGTCGGCAGTCAATTTCGGTTTGTAATCGAACGTATCGACATGTGATGGGCCGCCGCGCATGCACAGAAAAATCACCCGCTTCGCTTTCGCCGGGAAATGCGGCGGCTTGGGCGCCAGCGGGCTGCCGGTGTGGAGCGCCGCAGCCCCGACGGAATTGCTGAGACCGGCAAATGCCAGGAAGCCAAATCCGCAGGACATCTGTCGAAGAATGTCGCGCCTGGTAAAGAGCGGGGTGACATCGCCGCAGGAGCAAAAGTTCTGATCGTTCATGGGGTTTGGCCTCGTAGTAATTCGACGCTGTGTAACCGGGGCATATGATTCATTTAGTTAATTGACATACCGGAACTCGGCGCTGGCGAAGAGCGCCCGGCAGAGACTTGTCCAGGCGACTTTGGTCGATGCTGCGTCGTGCAAAGCGCCAGGGCTCTTTGCGGTTTTCTTCCAGTTCACCGGGAATCGCGCCAGGAAAGCCGAGGCCGCCTGGAGCTCGACGGGATCGGGTGTGCGCGAGAATACGAGCCAATAGGCGTAAACGAGGCGTTGTTCAAAGTTCGCAGTGAGGCTGCCGTTGGGGCCGCCGGGATAGGCGTCCAGGATTCGTTGCGCGAGCGCCTGGGCTTGGGTGCGCACAAACGCGCTGTTGAGCATGTAAAGGGCTTGGGCGGGCACATTGGTCGTCTCACGCGCGCCGGTGACTTGCCCGGACTCGGCGAAGTCGAAGGCCTCCAGCGCATCGGGCAAAACATCGCGGGCCACTGGTAAATAGACACTGCGCTGGAGGCCGGCTGCTTGGATGATGGCCTCTTCGCCAACTCCACCGCGGAAGCCACGGGCCACGATCGGGCCTTCCCCGCTTTGAGCGATGAGCGAGCCGAGCGGCATTTTAAGATCGATCTGGCCGCTGGCCACCAGCATGGAATCGCGGATGCATTCGGCGTCGAGTCGACGTTTGCTCATCCGCCACAGCAGCGTGTTCTCGGGATCGGCGGAGGAGTTTTTTTCATCGAAATTCGACGACATCTGGTAGGCGCGACTGAGCACAATTTCGCGGATGAACTTCTTCATCGACCAGCCATCTGCCACGAGGCGCGCGGCCAGATAATCGAGCAGCGCCTGGTTGGAGGGTTTCAGCCCGCTGGTGCCGAAATTGTCCGTGCTCTCGACGATGCCTTTGCCGAAGAGCCAATGCCACGTGCGGTTGGCCATGACTCGCGCCGTGAGCGGATTGGAGGGCTGGGTGAGCCAGTCCGCAAGCTCCCTGCGGCCGCTGCTCTTGGGGTCAATTCGCGGTTCCTCCGTCACGCTCAGGATGCTGAGAAATCCGCGTGGCACCCGTTCCCCGGGTTTATCGGCATCCCCGCGGGCGTAGAGCGAGCTGTCGGAGATTTTCTTCAAATCCACGGGCCGCCCGCTGAGGCGTTCCCGGAGTCGCTCTTCGATTCCGCCGAAGGTGCGAGCAGGCCCGTTCATGGGATAATCCTGGACGCCCATGGCCAGGGCTTTGGATTGGCCGTTTTCATCAAAAGCACTGAGCTCACCCTCCAGTTGGCCAATTTGGTTGAGCACCACTAACCGACGCGGCTGACCGTTGACGCCGTTCTTAGCGTCCTCAGGTTTTGCCGCGCGGCCCTTGCCGAAACGTTCGGCGAGGAATTCGCGCTGTTCTTTTTGAAGTTCTTCAAGCTTGAGCACTTTCGCGTTTCGACTCTCCACGGGGATCGTTTTGGAGAGCCCGGGCATGCCAGCCTTTTTTGACAGCTCGAGCAGTGTTGTCGAATGCCGGTTTTGAACCGCTTTCGGCGTGCCGTAATGAGTCTCGGTGCTGAGGAAAATCCCAGCCATCGCATAGTAATCGCGCTGGGGAATGGGATCGAATTTATGATCGTGGCAGCGGGCACAGGCCACGGTGAGCCCGAGGATGGATTGCCCCACCGTGTCGATTTGTTCATCAGCCAGATCCAGCGCGAACTGGCGCGGATTTTGTTCGTTGAGCCCCTTGGGCCCGAGCGCCAGAAATCCCGTGGCCACGGTGAGCTCGGCCCGTTGACGTTCGGTGCTGGCCGGGAGCAGATCCCCGGCAATTTGTTCCCGGAGAAATTGGTCGTAGGGCTTATCCGCATTGAACGCCCCGATCACATAATCGCGATACCGCCAGGCGTTCGGGAACGCCAGGTTGAAGTCTTTGCCGGTGGACTCGGCATAGCGCGCCACATCGAGCCAATGGCGACCCCAACGCTCGCCGTATTGCGGGGAGATCAACAACCGATCAACGACTTTTTCAAAAGCCTCGCGCGTGTTGTCTTTGAAAAAGGTGTCGATGTCATTGGTCCCGGGCGGCAAGCCGGTGAGATCCAGATAGACGCGCCTGATCAAAACCGCCTTGTCCGCATCGGCTGCCGGCTTGAGCCCCCTGGCCTCGAGGCCGTTGAGGATCAACCGGTCGATGTCGCTCCGCGCCCAAGTCGTGTCTCTGGGCTCCGGCACGGCCGGGGGCTTCGGCGGGACGGGTTGAAAGGCCCACCATTTCCGGGCCTCAGCGGCATCGAATTTTTTGACGATCCTGGACGTGCCGGCGCGGGAATCCGGCGCGCCCATAGTCACCCAGGTCTCAAAATCCTTAATGATGGCTTCGGAGAGTTTGCCGCCGCTCTTTTCGGGCGGCATGGCGAAGTCTTTGTTGGTATAACGCAGGGCCTCAATGATGAGGCTTTCCTTCAGGTTTCCGGGAACCACTCCGGGGCCGTTGTCGCCGCCGCGGCGCAGCCCCTCACGGGTGTCGAGCAAGAGGCCGCCTTTGACTTTCTCGGATTTTTCCGAGTGGCATTTGTAACATTTATCGGCCAGGACAGGCCGGATCTTTTTCTCAAAGAAGGCCAGTTTTTCCGGGCTCGACGCCTCCTCCAGAGCTGAGGCGCTCGATATTGTGAGGGCGACGGTGAGCAGTAAAAGTGGGGGGATTTTCATCTTCATGAACACAGTCAATCCCTTCCCGGAATCGCGATCTGATAGGAAGCCAAACCCCCGAAACGCGCGATGGTTGCGGCGAAATACGGCAACGGCGACCAAGGACATGCACACGGGCACGGATTGCGCCCAGAAATGGTGATCGTCAAAACGGCATTGCCCCGAGCCGGCGGAAGGTAAAACGCGGGGCCAGGTAAACGCGCTGGGGCCAGGTAATCCTGCCGCAGGTAATCCTGCCGGGGCCAGGTAAATCCCGCTGCAGGTAATCCCGCTGGGGCCAGGTAAATCCCCCTGCAGGTAATCCCGCCGGGGCCAGGTAATCCCGCTGGGGCCAGGTAATCCCGCCGGGGCCAGGTAAACGCGCTGGGGCCAGGTAAAATCCCAAAGACAGTGACGGCCTCAGGCAAACCGAGTCCCGATATTCTTGATATGGAATTATTTAATCACGGTAGGGCACCTCCTTAGGCGTAAAAATTCTGCGCCCAGCTGCGGATAAATTCCGAATATCAGGATCAGACGACTGACACGAACTTCCCGGGATTCAAGATGCCCAGGGGATCGAGGGCTGCTTTCAGGGAGCGATGGACTTCGCGGCTGACCTCGGAGGTGGCTTGCGGCCACCAACGCTGCTTGGCCGGCCACTTTCCGCCGGTAAGCTGGCGGCGTGAACGAAAAATCTGGTTTCAAAAAATTAGCGGCGGCACTTATCGGCTGTGCGCTTCTGGCGGGTTGCG
>JAYTYG010000531.1:0-4776 GCA_043742585.1 Spartobacteria bacterium | reverse complement strand
CGGAGTGCGCAGTTGCCGTTGATCCCGAAGCTTCTGTCTTTGTTCATCCTTCATCATTCATCCTTCATAACTCCTCAGCAACCCTGGGCTGGAGGACGTAATCCCGTTGGGATATATGAGGACCTGCAATTACAGCGAAATTAGATGCGTAAGCCCTGGTTCCAGTCGGAACTTGGCGTTGAGTTAGGCATTGTTAGGCGAACTCCTGCTAAAGCTCCACCCGCTGATCCCTATATACACCGGCGGGCAATATTTTGCGCTCGCCCGATTTATTTATAATCTCCACCTCGCCCTCAATCCTAACACCGGGGCTCATTTGGATCGGTCCCGTGATTTTTAGCAAAAGACAGCTAACCAAGCTCGGGACGCCAAGCGCTTCAATCTGATCCACCAGTTTGTAGTCATCGGATAGTATAATCACCGGCGGAACTCCGTGGCGCGATGCCGCCAGTCGGACCTGGCCATCGGCAAGCACTTCATAGGCATCGGAGCGCAGCGCCAGCAGATCGGCAGTCGTTTTCACCGGGGCAAATCGGCTCCGGGGAACTTCAATGGCAGCCGAGCCCGCAAAGCATTCTATGGCGGCGCCCATGGCGATTTCCAACTGGATCACCGGGGTCGATTTTTTATCGCGCGGATCCACTGTTTTATTATTCCGAATCATCGGCAACGGCAGCACCCCGGCATCGGCGGCTAGCTGTTCTTTCAATAGATCCAGGCGCAGCCAAAGACTGTTAGTATTGAAATAGCGGTGGCGCTCGATGTCTTGAAACGCCTCGATGTCTGTATCCGGGCACTGTGCCACTTCGCGCAGCAACAGTCTGCCATCGGCCTTTCTCACAGCGAGATGTCCACCCTTCCGATCCGCCGCCGTCCGGCGCGTCACTTCCATTAGAAACGGCGCGCCGGACTCCGTGAAATATCGTAGGATAGAGGGATCGAGAATGCCGCCCAGGTTATCGGAGTTTGAAACGAACGCGTATTTCACGCCTTCAGCGAGGAGACGCTCCAGCCAACCGCTGCCCACGAGCGCCGGATAGAGATCGCCGTGGCCGGGCGGGCACCATTCCAGCGCGCGATCAGTCGGCCACTCGACCGGAGCCAGGCTGGCGGCGTCGATCTTCGGGATCTGATTCTGCAGCAGCTCGACTTCGGACGCCTCGGCGAGGGCGTCGGCGCTGTATCTTTGCAAATGCGCGAGCGTCTCCTGGCTGGTGCTGAAGCTGTTCATGAGCAGGAGTCGGACGGCGGTGCCGCTCGTTGCGCGGAGACCGAGGATCTGCCGGACCATGAGATCCAGGAAATTGATTCCGTCGCGGACGCAGAGCAGGCTCTTAGGGCCCTGCAACCCCATCCCAGTGCCCAGCCCGCCGTTGAGCTTGATCACCACCGCCTGCGCCAGCATCGCTGCATCGGCCGGCGCGCAGCCAGCCAGGCTGTCCAACGACGCAAGCCCCGTGGCCGGCACGATCGATTCCTCGGGAATCAGCCCGGTCTCATTCCGGAGCAGCGCCTCATAGTTGCGCCGGAAAGCGCGAATGGCGGCCTCGCCCATACCTGCGGCGATCATTTTGTTTTCGAACTCAGTGAAGTTTCCCATAGCGATATAGATTATCTGGCCGGGAAACTGACGACGCGCCCGCGCAGGGTCACGCGGAATTTTTCACCCGGCCGCGCTGCCATCCACTGCCAGTAAACTGCGTCCGGCTCAGCTCACTGCCCCTCGCAAAAAGGTGGCAATGTTTTCCAAGGTGCCCTCGCGCAGGGATTGCACTGCTTCGCGGCTGTTAAACGCGACGTGCGGGGTGAATACTACGTTTTTACGGCTCAGCACCGCGTCGCCCAGGATCAGCTCCTGCATGTTACGCAGACGATCGGCATCGTGCGATTCGCTGGCGGAATCGTCGCCCTGCAAATGTTTTACGATCTCCTTGCTGATAATGCTCGATGCGCTTGCCCTCATCACACGTTCGTCCTGGAGCACGTCCAGGCCGGCTCCTTCGATGTGCCCGCTGTCGAGCCCTTCGCGCAACGCCTGCGTGTCCAAAAGCGACCCGCGCGCGGTATTGATGATCAGCACCCCGGGCCGGCATTTGGCCAGAGTCTCGCGATTGAGCAGATGGTAGGTGGCCGGGGTCAGGCTGGCATGGAGCGTAACCACGTGCGCGCGCTGGAGCAATTCCTCGAAGCCGACGTAGCTAAAGCCCAACTGCTCGGCCAGCGCCGGATCCTGCGCCGGATCCGAGGCCAGGACTTCCATGGAAAATCCCCGGGCCAGTCGCGCCACGCTTTGCCCGATGCGGCCCATGCCGATGATGCCGAGGGTTTTGCCGTGGAGATCAAAAGCGCGGTTGGCTTCGTAGGAGAAGTGATCGTTTTTGGGCAGGGTCATCACCGTGCGGAGGCGCCGGGAGAGGGCGAGGATCAGGGCGAAGGTGTGCTCTGCGGTGGTGATGGCGTCGTAGGCCTTCACCGTCAGCACCGACACGCCGCGGGCCCGGCAGGCTTCGAGATCAATGTGATCGCTGGAGTGCGAGCGTGTCACCACGCACCGCAGCCGCGGATGGCTTTCGAGAAATTGGGTGTCGACTTTGCTCTCGATAAATATCGACACCAACTCCGCCTCGGCCGGCACCCATTCCATGCGTTTCACAAAGCATGTCTCGTGGTCCGTCAGATGTTTGGCGAAATATTCCGCCTCCTCAGACTCCGCGTTGACGAAATAGATGTTCACGGGGGCGGAGGGTGTCTGGCCCCTCGCGGGTGTTCAAGGCAGGATTATGAAGGATGAGGGATGCGCGTTCGGAGCACGCAGGGGCCGTTACTCCCGAAGCCTTCGGGTTCTTTACGCCGGAGGCGCTTAAAGAAATTAGGTGGTGGAGGCTTTGCGACCCCACCGGTAAGATTTGCGTTAAACTCCCCGTTAATCAGGCAGGTGTCGTCCCTCGCATCCGCTCCTGGGCTGGCGCGCGATTGTTTGCCAGACGTGGACATTCAAACGTGGACATTTACACCATCTCCAGCCTCAAACGCGCGACCCTCGACGGCCCCGTGGAAGCCCTCCTGCACGCTCAGCTCGAATCCCTGCTCCTCAAGGAAACCAGGGACGGCAAGCCGTTTTATGAGATGACCTTTGCCGACTCTGAGTCGCATCTCACACTGCGCGTCTGGAGCGATGCCCCGGCTTTTCCCATCTGCGAATCCCTCAGTCCCGGCCTGTTCCTAGAAGTGCACGGCTCGTTTACCCAAGGCCCAGCTTTTGGCGTCGAATCCAAGCACTGGACTTGCCGGCCCCTGAACGTTGAGGAACGCGACGCGCTCCTCGGCGGCCCCTCAGCTTTTCGCGAAAAACAAGGCGCCGACTTCGCTGACATTCAGCTCGCAATCGCCTCCGTTCGCGACCCACGGCTACGGGCGTTGGCGGACCTCTTTTTGCTCGAATACGGGGCGCGCTTTCGCCGGGCGGCTGCGGCCCGGGCCAATCATCATGCGCGCCGGGGTGGGCTCGTCGAGCACGTGGCGCAGATGCTGCGCGCGGCGGAGGCGCTGTCGAGCGTGTACCCGCTCAATCGGGATCTGCTCATCGTCGGCGTGCTTTTTCACGATGCGGGCAAGCTCTGGGAAAACGGGCTGCCGGCGGATGGTTTTCAAATGCCATTTGACGAACGGGGCGAACTCCTGGGGCACCTCACCATCGGCATCGAGCTTATAAACGGGTTGTGGCGCAAGCTGTTGGCTACCGATTTATCCAGAAGCTGGCCGCCGCTCCAGCCGCCGAGCGACGCTGTGCGGCTGCACCTGCTGCACCTGGTGGCTGCTCATCATGGCGACTTGCAATACGGGTCGCCGGTCCACCCGAAGACGCCCGAGGCTTGGGCGCTGCATTACATCGATAATCTCGACGCCAAACTTGAGATGCTCGCCGCCGGTTATCTCCACGCTAGGCCGCTCGCCCCGCATATCCAGGAGCGCGTCCGCCCCCTCCCCGGAAACCTGGTGCGCGCCTTGCCTGCCTTTGTGGAATAGCGCGGCCGCGACGTCCCGTCGCTCTGGAGTTTGGCCGATTTAAGGTGGTGCCTCGCAGGGGATTGCCGCTGGTGAACCGGGTTTTACGGGTAGCTGGGGGATACGAAAGGCGATTGCCTCTGAACTTCTCTTTAATAAGCAGGTCCTTCATATATCCCAACGGGATTACGCCCTCCAGCCCAGGGTCGGCCCGCTGCGGGTCTACCCTGGGGACTAAAAAACCAGAGCCGATCGAACCGCAACGCGGTTCCGCCAAAGGACGATCCCGGGCGCAACCCACGTTGGGGTTGGATTCTCTCTTTCGACGGTTCCCAGGGTAGCTCGTGCCTCGCAACCCTAGGCTGGAGGGCTTAACGCCTTTGGCGTAGATGCTTTGCCGAAAGTGCCTTATGCGAAGATCTGCTCCTTCCCAATGATCATTTTAGATGCGTAAGCCCTGACACAAGCAGGCGTCGAATGCCCAAGAAATATATCGTTTGGCTGTCTCCTGAGGAACGTGGTGTTTGTCAGGAAATCGAAAAACGGCTCAAGGGATCTTCGGAGAAAGTCACGCGAGCGCAGACCTTATACCCAAAGATTAAGAATGGATGACGCACTAGGAGTCTGTCGGACTTGGCGTTCGTAACCGCACGAGATTTCGATATCCGAATTTCATTTCGACGAGCACGCGAGATTTTGATTCTAGAAGGCCTAAATGGCTGAAATTGGAGGTTTTTAGCGCGCTGATTCGTAAGTCCGACAGACTCCTAG
>JAYTYG010000530.1:0-9513 GCA_043742585.1 Spartobacteria bacterium | reverse complement strand
TGCGTGAATGAGCGGCAGATAATCGAGCGGATACTCGCGTAAAAACCGCAGCGTGCTCAGTTGCGGGAGTCGGCTCAGCGGGCTCACGTCCAGGTAGTTTTCACCGCCCAGAATGAGTTTGCGCAGCCCTGTCAATTCGGCCAGCGACGTCAGATCCCGATACTGCCCGGAGATGGCCAGCTCCTCGATGGCGGGAAACCGGCCGAGCCCATCCAGCCGACTCAAAGAATCGAAATGCGCGAAACGCAGCGCCGGCATGTGCGGGAGCATCCATGCATTGCGCAGTGGGGCTTGGCCGGGGCCGCCCGCGCAGAGCAGCGCCTTGGTCAGACGCGGCAACGGCCCAACGCCTTCGAGCATCGGCAGGTTGCCGTGAAAAACCAGCTCCTCAAGCTGCGGCAACGCGGCCAGGGCCTGCAAATTACACCAGGGAAATCCGGGCCAGAGATGGACCTTGCGCAAACTCTTGCAGCCCGCCAGCGCCGAGAAATCTTCCAGCAGTTCATCCTGAATCCACAGCTCTTCGAGCTCCGGTAACATCTGCAACGGCAACAAATCCGCCACCTCCGTGGGCGAAATCATGAGCTTCCGTAGCTGCGGACAAAACCGCAGGCCCGACAGGTTCCGCAAGGGGCGGTCTTCGACGTCGGTCCAATGATTAACCTCTTTTATCACGAGTAACATCTGCGCCGCCAGCCGGGTGTCGACTTCATCGAGCTTCGCGCGATGCGCCGGGTTCAGTCGGCGCCGGCATTGGCGCTCGCGCAGCGCGTCGAGATCTGGGGCCTCAGCGTGGCCGCATTTTTTTCTCCAAGCCTGCAAGCCGAACTCCACCAGCAGTTCCGCGCAAAAAGCCTCTTCCAAGGTGCGCTCGCCGGAGAGCGCCCACGCCACGAAATCCAAGTCGATCATTCGCTTATTTATTGCGGCGTTTTGGGGCCGGGCAAATAAGGCCGAGCGCTGGCCCTCCCATGAGGTGCCGAGCGGCCGCCTGGCAGTGCGGCCGCCACGCGGTGCGGCCGCTAGTGCTTTGTCCCGCGAGCTTTGCTGGGCAGCCCCGTCGTCCCCATAAGTCCCATCCTCCCCCTCAAATCACGCGTCACAGACCGCTAGGAATACAGCGGCGCCATTTGCCGCCATTCCTGGAACCGATGGGCGTGGCCGTTCCAGGCGTGGAGTTCGTGGCTGATTTGCTTTTCAGTGAACGCCCGGCTCAACGCCAGGTTGTCCTCATAAAACGGATCATCCGCGCCGATCACCAGCGTTAAGCTCAATTCGCGGATGGGCTGGAGCTGCTGGGGTTCGCTGAGGTCCGGCACGAAATGGCTCGGCATCAAGGAGTGCAACGATTGATCGTAAAACCCGTGGAACAGCGAGTGAAACTGGCCCGCGTGCAACGTCAGATCATAGCGCCCGCTCAAGGCCAATACCCGGTGAAACTTTTGCGGATGCCTCAGCGCGATGGTCATGGCGTGATACGCCCCAAAGCTGCAGCCATGCGCCGTCAAGCTCGTGTCCGGATTGCTCTGCTCGGAAAACGGGAGCACCTCTTCGATGATATAGCGCTCAAACTGGATATGTCTTTCGATGCGTTCCTGCGGCTTCTTTTCAAAGCAATACAGGCTCTCGCTGTCGATGCTATCCACGCAGATGATCTGCATCTCGCCCGCTTCCAGCCGCGGCCGGAAACACTCGATCATGCCCCGTTCTTCATACTCGAAGAACCGTTGTTTGCGCGATGGAAACACCAGCATCCGCGGCCCGCCCGATCCGAACACTAACAGTTCCATGTCCCGATTCAGCGCGGCGCTATGCCACCGATGATATTCGCGCTTCATGACAGCATCCCCTTTGCGTTCATCAATTGTTTCAGTTCCGCGCTCCATAGTCGGTATCCGGCCCGGCTCAGATGCAGGCAATCCGCAGCAAAGAACTCGCGGCGTGCGGTCTGATCGGCATCGAGCATCAAATCAAAAATGTTCAGAAAATGGATCCCCTCCATTTGCGCAATGCTCTCGCCCAGCAATGCATTGGCGCGCCGGATATTGGCGATATTGGCCAGGCGCGCCGGGCTCGGTTTGACCGAGATGACGACCATCGGCACCGGGCCGAGCCGGGCGCGGGTGTGGCTGATGAAATTGATGAAAAGCGTCTGTAACACCTCTGGTGACGCGCCTTGATCAAGATCGTTTTCGCCCGCGTACAGCACCAGGCCACGCGGCGCCAGCGGTGTGACCAGGCGATCGAATTCATGCAGGCAATCCGCGAGCGTCGAGCCTCCAAACCCCCGGTTAATGACCGGTGTGCCCTGGAAATCGGCGGTTAGAGTGCGCCAGAATCGGATGGAGGAACTGCCGTAAAAAACCCAGGCGTCAGCGGGCATTGGAACGCGGGATTCTTCCCGTGCAAAGGCAAGGAATTCCCCGTCAAACTCTGACTCCGAGTGGGTGGCTGACTCAGTCATAACTGAGTTCGCAATGTGCCTGCAAAGGCGCAAAATCGGGAAGCCTAAATGTCCCGGAACCTGGGCAACCAGCGGCACCTTATCCGTGAGGGCGGCGCCCCCCCCATAGGCTCCCTCATCGTGGCAGCGACGTCCCGTCGCTCCTCCGGAGTTTCGCCAATTTTGAATTCCGCTGACCCCCTTTACGGAAGTTTAACGCAGAGACGCAGAGGCGCGGAGGGGGATTGAAATGTGAGATGCCGCTGGTTTTTGAACCAATGGCCGGCGAACAGCCCCGGCGTTGACTGAGCGTGCCGTCCAGGGTCTTTCCGTTCCCTATACTCTGCGCCTCTGCGTTAAATTATACGCATCGCTGCGTTGCCGGATGGTGGCCGAGCTCGATTTTGCCTGTCCCTTCCATCGTCTTTGCGATCTTTGCGGCTAAATTGAGTGCCTGCTCTGAGGCGGGACGTCGCTGCCACGTTACGCCGGGCGCCGATCCTGGATCGCGGCCAGCAAGTCGGCTATCACCTCGTCCCGGGGCTTGGCACCCAGATTGCCTTTGCCGTGTACCCGCAAACTCACATTCCCGGCCTCCAAATCCCGGGGGCCGATGACCAGCATGCTGTGGACTTTCTGCGTCTCAGCGTTGGCGATCTTGGCTTTGATGGGGTCGTTGCTGGCATCGATCGTGGCTCGCACTTGATGGCGGCGTAGTTCCGCGACGATGGCCTGGGCGTGTTCCACCAGCACTTCTTCGTCCCCAAAGGGCAACACCCGCACCTGCTCCGGTGCGAGCCAAAGCGGGAAGTTCCCCGCGTAATGCTCGATCAGAAAGCCGATGAACCGTTCATGCGTGCCCAGCGGCGCCCGGTGGATGCAGAGCGGGATGGCATCGGTGTTCTCGCGCGTTTTGTATTTCAGCCCGAAACGGGCCGGCACAGCGAAGTCGACCTGGTTGGTGGCGATGGTGAATTCGCGGCCGATGGCGCTCCAGACCTGGACATCGATCTTCGGGCCATAGAAAGCGGCTTCATTGGGGACTTCGATGAAGTTGATGCCGCTGCGCTGGAGGACATTGCGCACCATGTCCTCGGTCTTGAGCCACATGGCGGGTTCATCCACGAATTTCTGGCCGAGCTTGGCCGGGTCATGAGTGGAAAAACGCATGAGATACTTCTCGATGCCGAAGATCTTGAAGTATTTGAGATACATCTCGTTAACGGCGTTAAACTCCGCTTCGAACTGCGCCTCGGTGCAGTAAATGTGCGCGTCGTTCATCTGCATCGAGCGCACCCGCATCAGCCCGAAGAGTTCGCCGCTCTGCTCATAGCGATAACAAGTGCCATATTCCGCTAAACGCAATGGCAGGTCCCGATAACTGCGCGGCACCGCTCCGAAGAGCTTGTGATGATGCGGGCAATTCATCGCTTTGAGATAATACTTGTCGCCCGCCGCGCGTTCGTCCTGAAGCTGCTTGTATTCGCGCTGTTCCTCGGGTGTCTCGGTTTTTGCTTCGATCCGTGCCTCGATCTGCTGCATCCGCCGCACCTTGACTTCGTCCACCTTGCCGTCGCCCTTGAGCTCCATCGGCGGGAACATGCTCTCCGCGTAATACGGCAGGTGCCCGCTGGTGAGATACATGTTCTCGCGCGCCAGATGCGGCGTGCGCACGCGATCGTAGCCGCCCGCGAACTCGGTTTCCTTGGCCAGCTTCTCGATCTCCTCGATGAGCGCCGTGCCGCGCGGCAGCCACAACGGGAGGCCCGGCCCCACATCGTCATCGAAACAGAAGAGCTCCATCTCGCGCCCGAGCTTCCGGTGGTCGCGCTTCTTGGCCTCCTCGAGCATGGTGAAATAAGCTTCGAGCTCGGTCTTGTTTTTGAACGCTGTCCCGTAGATGCGCTGGAGCTGCGGATTGTTTTCGTCGCCTTTGTAATACGCGCTGGCCACATGCGTGAGCCGGAATGCCCCCACGTTCCCGGTCCGCATCACGTGCGGCCCGGCGCAGAGATCAGTAAACTGGCCGTTCCGGAAAAGGGTGATGGTTTCGCCCTCGGGAATGCCCTGGATGATATCGAGCTTGAACGTGCTCGCTGCGCCGCGCGGGGTGAGCGCCGCGAGTTCGCCGCGCTCAGCCATCGCCAGCGCGTCTGCGCGCGAGATCTCGACCCGCTCGAAAACGTGGTTGGCTTTGACCTCCTTTTTCATCTCCTCCTCGATCCGCGCAAAGTCTTCCGGCGTGATCCGGTGCGTGAGCTGTAGATCGTAATAAAAACCGTTCTCCACCGGCGGACCTGCGGCGAACTGGGCGTCGGGCCAAATCCGCAGGATGGCGGTGGCCAGGATATGGGCGGCGGAATGCCTGAGCCGTTCGAGGTCAGTCATCTGGGAGCGTTGTTCGAGAGTCTTGCGTTCGTCAGCCATAAAAAGAAAAGGGCGGCTCTTATAAGTCTGAGTCGCCGCCAGCGCAATGCGTGGCTCTCATTAGGAATTATGAAGGATGAATGATGAAGGATGAAGATTCGGAGCACGCAGGCCTGCCTGTTAAAGCCGCGGCTTCTCCTTATTGGCCCTTCATAACTCCTCCCAAGTCCTCATATATCCCAACGGGATTACGCCCTCCAGCCCAGGGTTGACCCGTTGCGGGCCTACCCTGGGGGCTAAGCCAGAGCGGATCGAACCGCAACGCGGTTCCGCCTTTTAGGAATTATGAAGGATGAAGATTCGGAGAACGCGGGCCTGCCTGTTAATCCCGCGGCTTCTCTCCCTTCATAACTCATCCCTCATCCTTCATAATTCCGCACAGCCGCCAGCGCCCCGCACAGGTCTCCCAGCGCGCAGCCCACCGACTTGAAAAGCGTGATCTGTGATTCGTTCTCACGCCCCGTCACCGTGCCGTAGCACAGCTCGGATAACTCGCCCACGACCGCTTCGCGCGAAAAAACGCCCTCGGCGATCGGTACCAGAATCTCGCCCGCTTCGTTAAAACAGTTCACGCGCGTATCCACGTAAACCCGGGCCCGGGTTACCATCTCGGTGTCGCACTCGCGCTTTGAGGCATGATGATTACCGAGGAAATCGGTGTGCGTCCCCGGCTTGATCCAAGCGCCTCGAATCAGGATCTCCTCGGAGCCGGTCGCAGCCACGACGATGTCGGCCTCGGCGCAGGCCTGCTGCAAGTCCATGGCCGCAGCGAAGGTGATGTGCGGAAATTCCGACGCCATGCTGTCGGCGAGCGCCCGGGCCTTGGCTGGCGTGCGACCCCAGAGGAGAATCCTCTTCAACGGGCGCACACTGGCGTGCGCGCGGATGAGGTAGGGCGCCAGGTTCCCGGTGCCCAGGAGCAGGAGCGTGGAGGCGTTTTCCCGCGAAAGATAGCGCGCGGCGAGAGCCGACACCCCGGCGGTGCGCCAGTAGGTCACGCTGCTGCCGTCCACCAGCGCAAGCGGCTCGCCGTGTTGACGCCCAAACACCATGATCTGTGAATACAGCGTGCGATATGGCGCCGGGTTCTGTGGGAAGTAAGTGAAGGCTTTGAGCGCGATGGCGTCCTCGTTCCAAGCCGGCAACATCGCGAACGCGTCGTGGCTCGCCGCGCCTTCATCCAACAGCATCACTCGGCGCTGGGGCATCGTGAAATTCCCGGCGAACGTCTCTTGCAGGCGGTCGATGAATTCCGGGTAGCAGAGGGCGGCGTGGACGTGGTCGGCGGTGAGGATTTTCATGGGGGCTGGGCTGAAGTGTTTACTTGTCTAATTTCGCTGTAACAGCAGGGCCTCATATATCCCAACGGGATTACGTCCTCCAGCCCGGGGATGCTCCGCGGCGGGCCTACCCTGGGGACTAAGTCAGCGCGGATCGAACCGCAACGCGGTTCCGAGGCGCCCAAGGTGCCTGGCCCCGGACGCCCTTAGAGCCTATTTTTTCTCAATCGGATATTCCTTCAGGAGCTCCGCGGTATCGTAAAAGATCGCTCGGTCCTTGGTGGCCTCGCGCACCTTTTGGATCTCCGCGACGGTGACCACGGGCAGGTTATTGCCCCAGGATTGATGCACGTAGGAAAGCACTGCGGCGATTTCCTCATCCTTGAGCAGCGGCCCAAAGCCCATCATCGGAGGCGCTCCTTTATCCACGCCGTAATGTTTTCCATCGATGTCCAGGGAACCGTTGAGGCCCTTGAGCACAATCTTGATCGCGCGTTCCGGATTACCTTCGAGCCAAGCGCTTTTCACCAGAGGCGGATAAGTGCCCTCGACACCTTTGCCGTCGGCTTGGTGGCAGGTCACGCAATGGGCGTCCCGGCCGAAGACTTCCTTGCCGAGATTGTAGATGGCTAGGTCCTCCTTGGAGAGATCCTTTGAGGTCGGCCCATGGTTGTTGTCCTGCTTTTGGCGGAGCTTGGCCTGGAACATGGCGTCTTTACTGACCAGTTCATTGCCCTCTGGCAGGGAGCCAAGCTGCTTCAGCGTCTCCTTGTAGCAGTAGTCGATGTAGTAATCTTTTTCAAAACGCACCGTGTTGGCGATCTCGATGGCCTTGGGCGTGTCGGCTCCGTTGAAGAAGCTGACGGCCCGGACCGCTTCCAGCCGGACCCGGGGAGCGGCGTCCGTGACCGCGACACTCAGGAGGTTGAGCGCGTTGGGCACGCGGTTCCGCCAGTAGCTGAGCACACGCACGGCCTGGGCTCGCGCGCGGGGTTCGGGCGACTTGAGCACGCTGCAGAGCAGCTCCGGATTGACCACATTATGCCACTGATGCACCCAGAGCGCTTCGAGTCGGTTGTGCTCGTAATCCTTGTCTTTCGGGTCGAGCGCCTTCTCCCATTTCTGCACCGCAGCGATGACCTGCTTGGTGTCATGCGTGTCGAGCTCGATCTTTGCCCGCATCCGCACGTTGTCCTCCGGCTCCTTGAGCAGCTCCAGGAGTTTCTCGACGGATTCGCCGGCGATTTTCTTGGGCGTCAGCAGCGGACGCCCCGGAAAGGTGATCCGATAGATCCGGCCATGTTGATGGTCGCGATTCGGATCGCGCAGATGATGCTGGAGATGGCCGATGAGCATCTGCGACCAGTCCATCACATAGATCGAACCATCGGGGGCAACCGCCGTGCCGCTGGGGCGGAAGTTGGGATTGCCATTCGTGTCGTCTTTGAGGAGTCCGGGCTCGATGGTTTTGCCCCTCAACCCTGCGCCGTCCTCGGAGATTTTAGCGCGGAAGATGCCTTGGTAGCCGATCACGTTGCAGTTGAGAAGATCCCCCTGCCAGTCATCCGGGAAATGGCGGCTGCTGAGGATGGTGGTGCCTGGGCTCGGCCGCGAAGGCTGATTCCAGAAGGTCTTCATGTGTGGATGCGCGCCCTTGTCGAGATGCCCGCTGAAGGCCGGGCCGAAGTAGTTCTCGTTCCCGGTGGCATCGGTGATGATGTCGTTCCCCCAATAATCAAAAACGCGCCCATGCGGGTTGGCGAAGCCGTAGGGCACATAACGCTCGAAGCGGCTGGTCCGCGGCTCGAAACGGTAGATGCCGCCATCGGTATTGCGAATGGGGCCTGTGATCGTCTCGACATTGGAACGATGGAAAATCCCGTCGCTGAAATAAACTGCGCCGCCTGGCTCGTAGCAGATGGAGTTGGTTTCGTGATGGGAATCCGCAGCGTCGAGCCCGTGGACGATGCGCTCCTTCCAGTCCGCGTGACCGTCACTGTTTGTATCGCGGACATACCACATGTCGGGCGACTGCATCACGAGCACGCCGTCCTTATAAAGCTGGAAGCCGGTCGGGCAGTTCAGACCGTCCAGGAAGGTCGTGCATTTTTTGAACTTGCCGGTTTTTTCGTCGATATCGAACACGAGCAACTTGTCGAAGTTGGTGGTGGTCGGAGTCGTTTCGGGATAGGTGGGCCAAGCCGAGACCCAGAGCCGGCCTTTGGTGTCGAAGTTCATCTGCACGGGATTGACCAGCTCCGGAAACTCTTTTTCCGAGGCGATGAACTCCACTTTCGCACCTTCGGGCACGGTGAGAAATTTCAGGGCGCCTTCTCCGTCCACATAGGGAATGGGGTCGGGCCGATTGGCCGCCACGGGGTGGACGAGCGGCAGGTTGGCATCGAGCACCGGGGCGGGTTTGCCTTGGGCCACGGCCCACACGGCTTTGTCCCGGTTGGCCACCTTGACATCGCGCTGGGCGAGTTCTTCCCCGACCGTGGTGGCGTTGTCGACCCCGTTGTTGGGGTTCTTGGCGTCCGCGTATTTGATCCGGGAGCGCCCACCGAAGATGTTGAACTGATCGACCGTGCGATAGCGGTGATGCCACTGGACGTTTTTTTCGAGCACGGCAGCGTGGATTTTGACCACGGTGGGATCGGTGGTCAGAGGGGCGTCCTTGCCCAGCAAGGCCTTGAACTGGATCGGCGCGAGCGCTTTGTCGCCGCCTTCGGTGAGATGGATGCCGTTGATGGTGAGAGGGCGGGCCGCCTTGGCGAATAGCTCTTGGCTCGCTGTGAAAAGGTCCACGAACGGCACGTTATTGGCCTTGGCCACTTCCCCCATCGCCGCAGTGTAAAGCGCCAGGTTCTTGTTGTTCGCTGCGCCGTCGGGATAATCCGCGCTCTTGAGATTCTCGTTGGCGAGGGGCGAAAGTAGCACCACTCGTGGCTTGCCCGCGCCGTAATCCGCGCCGAGTTGCTTTTTAAGATAGGCGTCGAGTTGCCCCTTGAACTCCTTCAGGCCAGCTTCGCCTTTGAATGATTCGTTAAAGCCCCAGTAGGCCAGAATCACACTCGCATGAAAGTCGGCGCCGGCTTTGGTCCCCGCATCCCCCTGCTTCATGTTGAGGAACGCCTCCGTGTTCGGCACATCGTCGGAGCGCGGGTGCAGGTTCACTTCATCGGCCGCGAACCCCAAGTTACGGACCTTGAGCTCCAAGTCGGGATACGCTTTGTGGAGGAGCGATTCGAGCCAGGCGTGATGCTGTTGCCGATCGGCCAGGCCGCTCCCGACGATGGCGATGTTGTCGCCTTTTTTCAGCTCAATCGACTGGGCGTGCAGTCCTATGGCACCAAGACAAAG
>JAYTYG010000529.1:0-3460 GCA_043742585.1 Spartobacteria bacterium | reverse complement strand
TTCGATGCGGGCTACGGAGGCCAATACTATAAAACTCTTCTAAGACTGTGCCGTTGGGATCTGTCCAAGGATTATCGTTTGGGATGGAGTATCCTTGGGAAAACGAGGCCGGCCAACCTTCTGGTGGGGGCAATTTAGACTGTGGCTGTCGGCGAATCGCATGGCTACGTAATGGGTCATTGTTTACATCGATTCGGAATACGCCGCTGAAGAGACCTCTACTAATCCGCTGGGCATTGTCATAGGAATCACTTTCTCCGCCTTCGTCGCCGTTTGTAAAATAGAGCAAACCGTCGGGGCCGAAATACATATCGCCGCCATTATGCCAGGTGCTCTGATCGAGTTGATTGATTAAGATGTATTCCGTCGAGGGCTCAATCTTTTGTGTCTTCTCATTCACAGTGAAGCGCGAGAGTCGGTTGTAGCTCGGGGTCACGGATGACTTCAGATCTGTCAGCGGCTGCGGGCTGTAGCTGTAATATAGAGTATGAATGATGAGAATTCGCAGGCTCACCCGGTCACGTCGTCTTTCTGTTACCCCACTTAACAAAGTGGAACTACCCTGGGAATGAACCTGATTCCGCAAGCGGGACGGTTCGGGTGAAGTTTACGTTTGATAACGCGCAGGTCAACGATCGCCGCGGCGGTCGCTGCACCTTTTCGGACGAGTGTTGCGCCACCGGCGCGCTGCTGGGCTCCGCTGAGGTCGGTGCGCAAGCCCTGGCTTTGCCGGTGGCAGGTTTGAAAATGGGCCGACTAAATCTCAACGACCTGGCTGACCTCGTAAACGCGGTCGGGCGGGAGTTGAAAGAAGTCTGCGGCGTTTTCGGCGTGTTTGCTTAAAAAGACGAATACGTGTTCGCGCCAAAGGGCCATGCCAGGTTTGGCGGTGGGAATGATGCGCTCTTTGCCTACAAAAAATGTCGTCCGGTTAGGGTCGATAGCGAGATCCTTCTCTTTTGCGGCTCGGATGACTTCACTGATATTGGGTGCCTCCATGAAGCCGAAGCTGGCTGTGATTCGGAAGAAACCTTCGGTGCGATCTGCGACCTGAACCCGGTAGATAGGCGGGACATAGGGTTGACTGTTATCGGTGCTGATCGTGAGTAAGATATTGCGGGAATGCAGGACCTGATTGTGTTTGATGTTCTTGATTAAGGCGTTGGGCGTTCCCTCCGGGTTGCCGGCCAGAAAGACAGCTGTGCCTTGGCTGCGATGCAGCTTGTTATGTTCATCCAAGGTGCCGGCCATGCTGATTGATGCTATGAAGTCGTCCAGCGGCATTCCCTGCGGGAGGTGAGTCTGGAGGAGTTTCCGCCCGGTTTTCCAGGTCGTCATCAGGATGAAAATCAACGTCCCAGCAACAAGCGGGAACCAGCCGCCACTGAGGATTTTGAGGGAGTTTGCGGCAAAGAATGTCAGCTCGATGACTCCGAAAATAGCGCAGTAGAGGCCTGCCTTGAGGGGGCTCCATTGCCAGAGTTTTTGAGCCGCAGAATAGAACAGGGCTGTGGTGGCTAACATGGTGAGCGTCACCGCGATGCCATAGGCGCTGGCTAAGGCGGAGCTGCTCTTGAATCCGATCACCAATGCGGCGCAACCAAGGCCGAGGAATATATTAATTTTAGGAATATAGATTTGCCCGTGTTCATCCTTGGAGGTGTGGCAAATTTCCATGCGCGGAATATATCCCATCTGGATGCCTTGCATGGTCAGCGAAAACGCGCCGGAAATTAAGGCCTGCGAGGCGATAATTGTGGCCGCTGTCGCGATGATGATCAGCGGATAGAGCGCCCAATTCGGGGCCATGAAGAAGAAGGGGTTCTCGCGAATCGCGTGGTTCTCTGGATTAGCCAGGACCATGGCGCCTTGGCCCAGATAATTGAGAATCAATGCGGGGCACACCAGAAACGTCCAGGCCCGGGCAATCGGCATGCGCCCGAAATGACCCATATCTGCGTAGAGCGCCTCGCCGCCGGTAACCACGAGGAATACGCTGCCCATTATGACGAGGGATGAGGCACCATGGGAGGCGATAAACTTCAGGCCATGGTAAGGATTGAGCGCATTGAAGACGGCCGGGTGATCGACGATGTGCAGGACTCCGAGCCCGGCTAGTATGGCAAACCAGCCAAGCATGATCGGGCCAAACCATTTCCCGATGGCGCCTGTGCCTTTGGATTGGACCGCAAAGAGTCCGAAGAGAATCCCCAAGGTGAGCGGGATGATGAAGGGGCGAATTTTTTCGCTGGTGAGGACGAGTCCCTCGACGGCGGAGAGCACCGAGATGGCGGGCGTGATCACTCCATCGCCGTAAAGTAGCGCGGCGCCAAAGATGCCTATGCCGATCATGCTCGCAGTCCCCAAACCGGCTTTTTGGGTGTTGGAGGGAAACGCCAAAGAGAGCAGGGCCAGGATACCACCTTCGCCATGGTTGTCGGCGCGCATGATGTTGCCGAGATACTTCACGCCCACCAGGCTGAAGAGGCTCCATATAATGAGGGAGAGGACGCCGATAATGTCGCTTTCGGTTTTTAGTCCGTGTTCGAGACATTCTTTAAATGCGTAAAGCACGCTCGTGCCGATGTCCCCGTATACGACGCCAAGCGCGGCCAGAGATGCGTAGAGGGTGGACTGATTACTTTTGTCGCTCATTGTATGTTGCAGGTTTTGTCACTGGGAGAGCTGGAGGGCTGGGGGGCTGGGGGGCTGGAGGAAGCTGGGGTGGGCAAAGCTGAGTAGTCGTGCTACGCTTGAACAGCGTTTAAATCGGGCGCTGGTGGATCTGGGCGCCTCTCCGAGGCTTTACAAGCTCCGCTCAATAGGCGCCCGAATTATGAAGGATGAATGATCAGTGATGAGGATTCTAAGAGCGCTGGTGCCGTTAAGCCCGAAGCGTCTCTTTATTCATAATTCCTCACAGCGTCTTCTCCTTCTGCATTCATACTTTATAATTCATCCTCCAAAATTAGGGGAGCGCTGCGCTGCGCTGACCCGGCGTTGGAGGAAGACGTAGGCACTGCTTTTTTCGGGAATATTGCCGCTCTCCGCCACGACCTCGAATGTTGTCAGGAGCGCGTGGTTGTTTGCAAAATCTTTCACGGGCAGAACAACTCCATTCAGTTTCCCGTTCGCGCAATTTTCAAGCGCATTGTTGAGTCGTGTAAACTGAGTTTGATCGGTGTAGAGGAGGAGTCCCTCGTCTTTGCCGCTAACAACCGCCACCCGGGCGTTTCGCGCGGCGGTGGAATCCTTGACTTTTTCGCCGAAAATCACGAGCCCATTTTGGTGGGTGGCGTAGCCCTTTCGCCGTTCATAACCGGTATAGCTGGCGCCAATCACCCCCGCCAACGCCGTGGCGCTGAGGGCCCAGGTCGCTGCGTGCTGCCGCAGCTCGTTCGGCAACCAGCGTGTCATGGCCACCAGCAGAAGGCAAAGCGGCGGGATCACAGGCAGGATC
>JAYTYG010000528.1:0-5206 GCA_043742585.1 Spartobacteria bacterium | reverse complement strand
GTATGCCGCTGCGGGCCTACCCTGGGAACTAAACCAGAGCGGATCGAACCGCAACGCGGTTCCGCCAAAGGACGATCTTGGGCGCAACCCACGTTGGGGCTGGATTGTCTTTTTCGCCGGTTCCCAGGGTAGATCGTTCCTCGCAACCCTGGGCTGTAGGGCGTAACGCCTTTGGCGTAAATACTTTGTCAGCATCGGCTTGCGCGAATATTTGGACTTTCCAATGATCATTTTAGATGCGTAAGCCCTGCAATCACCCCGCATAATTTCTAGTTGTTGAGTTCGGCTAAGATCCGCGCGTCTGATGGGTTTATGTTGGGTTCAGGATTCCGTTTGTGTCCCTCCCAAGAAAAGCTATGAACCTCATATTTAACCTGTCTCGGCGTGCCCAGTTCGGGCTTTGCGTATTTACCCTGCTCACCGCCCGGTCTTTCGGCGCAGCACCGCTCCCGGTTGTCGATCTTCTGAAGGATAGTATGTCGGAGCGGGTGAATCGCTTGGAGACCTGGAATCTTGGGCCGACTGGGATGCGCGGCTGGATCGATAAAGCGGAGTCCCCTGTCCCTGAGCGTTATCGCGGGGAGAACTTTGAGCGGCTCGTGAACGGCTGGATCACGCCGTGCAGTCGGCAGATTTTAGTGACGGATGTGGGCCGGGAAACGCCTGCGGATGGCGTGGTCGAAATCGATGATGTGATCCTGGGCGTGGGCGGAAAGCCCTTTACGGTGGATGCACGGCAGAGTCTTGCGCGGGCGATTACGGAGGCGGAAAAGGAAGTCAACAAAGGTGTGCTGTCGCTTTTGATCTCGCGCAAGGGCAAGGCCGGGACGGTCCAGCTCAAGTTGAAGGTCATGGGCACTTACAGCGAGACGGCGCCTTACAGCTGCCCAAAATCCAAGCTCATCTTCGAGCAGGCGTGCGCGGTGCTGGCTAAGGAATCGTTGCTGAAGGATAATCGATGGCCATCCATCACCGCGCTGGCTCTGTTGGCGACAGGCAATCCTGAATACATGCCGAGGTTGCAGGAGTATGCGCACTCGATTGCGCCGGATGATTTGGTGCTTGAAGGGTGCAACACCTGGGGTTGGGCGTATCAATTGTTATTTCTCAGTGAATACTATTTGATAACCGGCGATAAGGCGGTGTTTCACACGATCAAGGAGTACACGGTGGCTATGTCCAAGCAGCAGGGCATGTTTGGCACGTTCGGTCACGGGGGCGCGGGTTTGAATCCTGATGGGAGCTGGCACGGTTCCATCCCGCCCTATGGCCCGGTCAATCAGGCCGGCCTCGTGGCCAACCTGGCAATCGTGATGGGCAAGAAATGCGGGGTCAACGATCCCGAGGTGGATGGCGCCATTGAGCGGGCGTCCACGTTCTTTGGTTATTACGTGAATAAAGGGTCGATTCCCTACGGTGAACATGAGCCGGAGATGTTTCACGAAAACAATGGCAAGGCGGCGATGTCGGCCTTGTTCTTTTCGCTCCAAGGGAACCGGCTGCCGGAGGCCAAATATTTTGCGAGGCTGGCCACGGCGGGATATACGAACCGAGAAGTTGGGCACACAGGCCAAGCCATGGGCTATTTGTGGAGCGCGCTGGGAGCCAACGTGGGTGGGCCGGATGCGGAGGCGGCATTCTTTAAACAAACCGCCTGGCACCTGGATCTGGTGCGGCGCTCCGATGGTAACTTCGTGTATGACGGCGCTGACGGATGCGGTCCCGGACGTAAAAATAAGGAGGACAATGTTTACTTCGGGAATGCGACGTACTACGGCATTAGCTCAGTGGCGACCTATGTGCTCACATATGCTTTGCCGCTTAAAAAGCTGTGTATCACGGGCCGGGAGTCCAAGCCTGCGACTTGGTTGAGCAAGAAAGAAGTGGCGGAAACCATCGCCTCAGGCGGGTTCCTATTGGAGCGGCCAAAGAAGACGATAAAAGAGCTCGTTGCGGCCATGGGCGATTGGTCGCCGATCGTGCGCAGTTGGGCGGCTTCGGAGTTGGCGCTGCGGCCGGAAGGCAAGGGCATGGTGCCCACGCTGATGAGCATGGCTGACGGCAAGGATGTGGGGCTGCGGCAGTCGGCCTGCGAGGCCTTGGGGCTGCTCAAGGAGACGAGCGCGCTGCCGTTATTGGCACGTCGACTCACCGACCCGGACAATTGGGTGCGCGCCAAAGCGGCGCTGGCGCTCAAGGGGTTGAATAAGGAGGCCAAGGATGAAGTGCCTACGATGCTCAAGGCCTTTATCGCCAATGCCAAGCCCGCCCTGCCGATGAATCCCGAGGATCCTGTGCAGATCGCCAATGGCTATCTGGCTAACATCCTATTCACCGGTGAATTGGCGGCGACCACGATTGGCGCGCCCAAGGAGCTGCTCATTCCAGCAGTGCGGGTCGGCTTAAAGCAGCCAGGCGGTCGGCCCCGCAATCAACTCACGGATTTCGTAGAAACCCGGCTGACGATTGAGGACGTGAAGACGCTGGCTCCCGATCTGATCGAGGCCGCCGCAGTGAACTGCCAAGCGGATCTTATGTTCAGTATGTATCCGCGGGCAGCGAGCATAGGGGCCCTGGGTAAGTATAAAATCGCCGAAGGGATTCCCTTGGCGTTGAAAATGTTGACTTTGCCCGACGGTGGCTATCAGTGGGGCGCGGCGAACTATATAAATGCCGGGCTGACATCCCTGGCCGCGTATGGAGATGCGGCCCGGTGGACAGCGCCCAAGCTGCAGGATTACTTCGGTGTTTTTGCCCTACAGGACGTCAACATTCGTACGTCCTTAGCCAAAGCTTTGGGCAGCATTTCAGGGGCTACCACCACGCCGCCTTTGTTGTCGGGCCTGCCTGCGGCAAATTCTCAGGTCGTGGCTGCGGGCGCTGCCGCGGAGATCAGCTTGGTCGGCTCTGACGCCAACGCTGCGCCGCTCACTTACACTGTGCTGGCGCCGCCCGCCCATGGCACCCTAGCCGGCACTCCGCCCAAGTTGACTTATACACCGACCGCCGGCTACCGGGGCGTGGACAGGTTCAGCTTCAAGGTCAACAACGGCGCTGTGGATTCGCGCCCGGGATTCGTCAGTCTCATCGTGGGGGGCGCTGGCATCGGCTTGAAGGGCGAGTATTTTAACAATGCCAATTTCACGGCGCCAAAGGTCACCCGGGTCGATGCGGGGGTGAACTTTGACTGGGGCACAGGATCTCCGGATGCCTCGATGGGGCCCGATGGCTTTAGCGCGCGCTGGTCCGGCCTGGTGCTGGCGCCTGAGACCGCGACTTACATGTTCTCGACGCTTAATGCGGACGCGGTGCGGTTGTGGGTCAATGGTGTGCTGTTGATCGATTCTTTTAAGGAAAATCCGCTCCGCTGGACCGATGGGGTGGGGATCAATCTGGTGGCCGGCCAGCGTTATGAGCTGCGCTTGGAAACCGCCAAAAACACGGGGCCATCGGCAATGAAGCTGAAGTGGTCGGGGCCTTCGTTTGCAGGAGAGAACGGTGTGATTATAGATAAGGAATGGCTGTACAGCGGGGGCACAGTGATCGAAGGGCTGCCCATTGCTCTGGCTAAAACTGCCACCACCACCAAGCCCCCCGGCAAGGGGATCGTTTTGGCGAATGTGGCAGCGGGCTGTTCGCCGAGCGCGCCCACCAAGGCCACTTTAAACGCGACGTTTACCGGAGATGATTCGACCTATAGCGTTTACGCGTTCTGGGGCAGCCGCGATGGCGGTAAACTCGCGGCGAACTGGCAACGCTCGGCACTGGTGGGCAAGGTCAACAATGCGCGCGGGACGTCCTTTAACTACCCCATCACGGGATTAGCGCTCAATACCCAGTATTATTTCACATTCCGCGCGGTGAGCGCGCAGGGCGACGTCTGGGCGCCCAAGGCACTGCAGTTCGGCCCGAAGCCGGCCAATGCCATCCTCACCTTCGGGTTGGCCGGACAGCCTGCATCGATTAACGGCAGGTCCATTGCTTGGGCGGTGTCGGCCGCTTCGGATATGAGCAAGCTCGCCCCGGTATTCACTCTGTCGCCCGGGGCCACCTGCAATAAAGCCTCCGGGTCGCCGCAGGATTTCACCAAGCCGCAGACCTATGTCGTGAGCGACGCGGCTGGGAATTCGCGAGTATATAAAGTGTCGGTCGGCAATGTGGTGGTGGCAGCCAAGGACACATTGAAGGTCACGCCCGATAAGCCAATCACCAGTTCCTGTGTGTTAATGAAAGGTGGAACGCTAAATATGACAGCGCTCTTGGATCGTAATCTCACCGTTGAGCTCGCTGACGGGACCATCAATACCATTGACGGTTCTCCGGCCAACCGATTTGAGGTCAAGCTGTTTAGCAAAGTCACGGGCAGCGGCGCAGTGGTATTTCAGGGCGAGCGTACTCTCTACATCGAAAACTCCGACAGCGATTACACGGGTGGCACTAAAGTCGCCACGCCGACGGATCAAACCTTTATAGTCGTCGGTAATCGCCCCTTGGGCATGGGCCCGGTGACGTTCGTGGGAGCGGGCGGGCCGGTTTCCCTGGGGACGGACGTTCACGGTGTGCTTTCCAATGAGCTCATTTTCGAGACCAGCGTGATCGTGAATAAGGGTAAGGTGCTTGAATTGAATGGCGATATCACTGGCCCAGGAGGCCTTACCAAGCCTTTTGCGGCCGACGGCGGAAAGTCTATCCTCGTCCTGGGTGGTCGCAGGAGTAGCTATAGCGGTGGGACCATTGTCAAAACCGGCAGGCTCGAAGTGGCGTGCGCGGCTTCGCTGGGGACCGGTCCCGTGACGCTGGGCGGCCAGTCGTCCGGGGATCATGTCATGGCGTTCGTGAATCAGGCGCCCATTACCTTCTCGAATAGCTTTATCCTCGCCGGAATCACCGAGTCGACGCCTCCCATGCCGGCGGCAAGCACCGAGTTTTTGATCGAGTCCGATATGGAGCTGGCCGGCCCGCTTTCGGGCACGGGCGGGTTGCGCAAGACGGGGCTTAAAAAGCTGACCTTGTCGGGTGTGAATACTGGCACGGGGCCGCTTAAGATTGAAGCCGGGATACTCGCCTGCAGCACGGCGGCGTCCCTGGGCCATGGGCTCGTGGAGATCGGTGACAGCGGGAAGTTGCAGTTGGATTACAAGGGGACCCGGCAGATCGCCATGTTGACTATTGCTGGCGGCAAACCTTTGGCGCCCGGCACCTATGG
>JAYTYG010000527.1:0-30837 GCA_043742585.1 Spartobacteria bacterium | reverse complement strand
GAAATGTCCCGATTTTTTGGTTAAACTTGATGCTCAGCCCGTCATTACTGGGGTCCAGAATTTGGATCTCCTCATCTTTGGTAAAGCGCAGTGAATGAGTCAGGGCCGGAACCCCGCCGCCACTGGTGGCCACTTTACCCAGTTTGGCTTGGGATTGGTCGCTGGCAAAAACACGTTGCCCGGAATCCGGCGCCACATAGGGCGCACCGGCGGCGGCGATGGTGACAGGATCGCCTTTCTTCAGCCACTGGAGGGAGCCCGTCACAGTGGCCCCGAGGGCCAGCTCGCCGACGATTGGGCCGCCGTCAGAGTTCGCATAGACCAACAAAGTTGTCGCGGCCGAAGTTCCCCCCAGAAGCGCTTTCGCAGAAAAGGCGTCCCCGTCGGGCGTTTTACCTTTGATTCGGGCTTCGCCGTTGGCTCCGAGTTTAATGATCATCCAGCCGTCCCCGGTGCCGACCGCGCTGGTGGTGCCAGCGGTGGTGGCGTCAACGCCGACGGTGGTGGTGGAATCGGTCGCGGTGCTGCTGGTGCCAGCCGGCAACGACACCGTGTATCGACCGTCCAGCTCCGCCTGGCGACTCTCGGAAACCTGGTTGAGACCGGCGGCCGCTGTCCAGCGGCCGTCCCCGAAGCTTCCCGCCAGGGAAGCGATCCCGCTCGCCTGAGTGACATTCAACTCGACCCCGATCGAGCCCTTGTCCGAGCTGCCAATTCCCTGGAAATGCCCCTCGGCATCGAACCTGCCTGAAAGTCTGTATCTGTCGCCATCGATCTCCACGCGCCCGGTAAAGGAACCATCGGGGAGCGCGTCAATGCGGACCAATCCGACGACTTTTCCGGCGGAGTCCTTGATCAACGCGCTATTCCCGCCCGCAGCCGCGACGCGCAAGCTATTCACAGTAACGACGGCAGTCGCCCGGCCTTCATGGCCGTCGGAAATCTGATACGTGAAAGTATCAGACCCGGCAAAACTCCCATCAGGCGTATAAAGGATGCTAGTTTTGTTAATGGTCGCCGTGCCGAAGCTCGGCTCCACGGTAATGGCATTCACCGAAAGAGGATCCTCATCCGCGTCCGAATCATTCTTAAGCACCGGGATGGAAACGGGCTGCGCACCGTCGAGGCTGACCGTGTCGGCCACAGCGACAGGCGCGATATTCACCGTCGTGAACGTCGAGTCGGCCGCCGGCGGGGTGGGCAAGAGCGTTTCCACAAGATCAGGCGCCGTTACGACCAGGTGAAAGAAATACGCGGCATTCTGATCCAGCCCGGAAAGCTTGATGGCAACCGCCTCGCCGATGGTGTCCTTGTCGATGACCTGCGCCACGGCCGGGATTTGGGTCGTCGCGACCAATTTGCCATACAGGAAATAGAGCGAATAACCCGGGCTCCCATTTGCGGTCACGGTGGCGTTGAGTGTGCCGGTGGTTCTGCCCACTTTGCTGGCGGGACTGAGCGTGACGGTGGGGCCGTAAATGGGGATGATGGGCAACGCAAAAAGCCCCGTCACCACTCCGCTGGTGGTAGTGCCTGCGGAATTCGTGGCCGTGACTTTATAACTATAGATTTGGCCACCGATCAGACGCGAAAAAGTTTTGCTAACATCCTGCGACGCCACGTCTTCAGCCACATCAGTCGTCAAAGTCTGCACGCTCGCCAGTTCCCGCCAAATACTGAAGGTGACAGTCGTGGAAAGCCCTCCGGATTCAATGGTAGCCGTCAATGTGGCCGTGCCCCGGGTCTGCGCCGAGCCCCCGGTGCCGACGCTCGGCGCCTTCACCGTTATCACCGGCTTGGATGCCGCCCAACCGGCCCCGGTGCTCAGCCAAAAACAAACCAGCGCAAAGATCAGGGAGCGAGTTTTCATTCGCCAAACATGCTGCCTGAAGCTGGACCGCGAGCAAGCGTCAACCCAACCGGGCGCCGCCAAGGGCGCCCTTCCGTTTTTTTACAAGCGCAGCTCCACCGGCGCCCGAATTATGAAGAGTGAAGATTAGGAGAACGCGTGTGCAGCTTTGATGTGCAATTTTTATACATCTGAAAATGCGGCAATTCTGGCTGCGGGAAGTATCACTCTGCCCGAGCAGGCGCCACCCGAGATCCAGTCACCCGCTCCGCGCGCCAATTAAAAAATCCTGTAGTGCCGACCTTTTGCTGTCGATTCAGCAAAATAGCGGCTTCAGGGGGCTCACCTCCCTCCAGTCCGCGAAGCGGCGTTAGGGCATCGGCGCCGGGACATCGGGGAGCGCAAAGAACATTGCGTTTTGCTCCTTGCCAAGGGAACGTCCGCCCGCATTTTACGTGAACTCTTTGCGTGCTTAAATGGTTTCCACTGTGACTTCTCTCCCATGAATCTGGCCTGCTCCGCCTGTAATACGGATCTCCCAGCCGATTTCGGTGCGGCCTCGGAATTTTCCGCCTGTCCGGGGTGCCGGGTGCAATTGCGCGCGGAAATCTTTCCTGCGCTATACAAGCCGCAACGGTTGGGCGAGTTGGCGCGTCCGGTGGTCGACGCCAATGATGCGAGCTGCTTCTTTCATCCTGAGAAACAGGCGGCAACGGCGTGTGAAGGGTGCGGCCGGTTTCTCTGTGCCCTCTGTGATCTGGATCTCAACGGCCATCATTATTGCCCGCAATGTCTGCGCTCGGGTCAGAAAAAGGAGCTCTTCGAGAGTTATCGCGTGTCCTATGCGAGTATGGCTCTGTTTTGTGCCGCAATGCCCATACTCATCTGGCCGTTGACTCTGGTGACGGCGCCGTTTTCGCTGTTCTTTGCCATCTGGGGCTGGAACAAATCGCCGAGTCTGACTGGGAAAAAGCGGCGGCTATCCTCCATTGCGGCGATTTTTCTGAGCCTTCTGCAAGTTGCAGCTTGGGTTGCAGTTTTCACCGGGCTCTTTCATAAACTGACCCGTGGCTGATTCCCTTCCAAGTTACAAAAAGTTGCCCGGGGGCGGGATCGGACTGATCCAGCGCGTGGCGCTGTGGATGGCGGCGGATCATTTGCTTTTGGTGCGGGCGACGTCCTTCGGCGAGAACTATAAGCGCTTCTATTTTCACGATATTCAAGGCGTGGTCGTCAGGCGCACGGCCGGCCGGTTGAAGCGCTTTGTGAGCTTTTCCCTGGGGGCTTTGGCCATCACGGGTTTAGCCGCTTTGGCGGACTCAGCGCTGGTGGTCGGGACGGCGGTTTCGTGCGGCGTCATTGTCGGGCTGATCGCGCTTTACGATGGGATCGCGGGGCCGAGCTGCCTTTGTCATATCCGCACATCGGTACAGGTGGAACGGATCGAATCCATTAGGCGCTTGAGGGTTGCCCGCAGGGTTTTAGAGCGCATCCGGCCGGCGATCCTAGCCGCGCAGGCCGCACCGCAGGCCGCACCGGAGCGGGTCGCGTGATGCGAGCCGGGCTGACCCAGCAGCGGTGCCTCAATCATGAGGAACGCGAGGCCGTGGCGCGTTGTCCGGAGTGCGTGGGTTTTTTCTGCCGGGAATGCATCACCGAACATAAAGATAGGGTGTTGTGCTCAGCTTGTTTGCGACGGGTCTCGGCTGCGGCCGTGAAAGCGCCGGGACACTTCGGCTTTGTCTGGCCCCTGGTGCTCTGGCTTTTTGGGGTCGTCGCGGCCTGGACCTTTTTCTACGGGGTCGCCCGGATTTTGGTGGCGATCCCGACCCGGGTGCACGACGGCAAAATATGGGAGCGGCCTGCGGGCGCTCTTTGAGAGTTCGAGTATGAGCGTTTCCCAGCAGCAACTCTCGGCCCGGCCCGCTTTGGATATGATCGAGGAGGCGACACTGCTCTTGCGGCGCGCCCCGGCCGGGGTGTGGTTGAGTTATTATATCGGCGCGATTCCAGCCGCGCTGGGGGCGCTGTATTTCTTTGCGGACATGAGCCAAGGGGCGTTTGCCGATGAGCATCTGGTGGAAGCTGCGCTGGCCGTCGCCGTGCTTTATCTCTGGATGAAATGCTGGCAGACCGTGTTTGCCTGCGGACTCCTGGATTGCCTGGCGCAGGAACCTGCCCGCCCCTGGACTTGGCGGCGGATCGGCCAGATGATCGTGGTGCAAACCGCTTTACAGCCGATGGGTTTGTTTCTGCGCTTGATCGCCGCTCAGGTGCTCCTGCCGTATCTATGGGTTTACGGGTTTTATCAAAGTGTGGGCGTGCTCGGGGACGGACAAAGCATGCGGGTGGGCGAGGTCAGCCGACGTTCCTGGGAGCAGGCGCGGCTTTGGCCCAGGCAGGCGCATTTGGGGTTGGGTTTGCTCTGGGTGTTTGCGTTCATCGTGGCGTTGAACCTTTTGGCGGGGCTGATCGTGGCGCCGCGGTTGTTGCGGACATTTTTCGGGATTGAAACGGTGTTTTCGAGCAGTGTGACGGCGTTATTCAATACCACGCTCCTGGCGGTGATCGCCGCTCTGACATATTTAGTTTTTGATCCGTTGCGAAAAGCGTTCTATGTGCTGCGCTGTTTCCAAGGCGCAGCGCTGCGCACCGGGGAAGATTTGCGCTTGAAGTTTAAGGGGCCAATAACGCTTAAGCCCCCGGCGCAGGTCGCTTTGTTGCTCTGGCTTTTGCTCAGCGTTCCTTGCCCGGCTGTCCCGGCGGTCCCGGCTGCTCCAACGGCCCCGATCGCTCCGGCGGCGCAGGCGGCTCCTCGAGCCGGGCTGGAGGCTGGGCCGCTCGACACTTCTCTGGAGCAAGTGATTAACCGGCGCGAATTCATCTGGCGGCTGCCGCGCAAAGCCATGCCCGAGGCCAGCAAAGGCGGGCTGGTTAGCTTCCTAGATAAAGCTTTTACGAAAATTGGCGACGGCTTTCACAAGCTCTGGGATGGGATGGAAAAGGTTTACGCGCGGTTGCGGAAAGCGCTGGGCGGCGATTCCGAAAAGAAGAATGCCAAGGACGAAGGGGATGCGAGTTCCGGTCTGTTCGGGGCGGGTGAGGCCTGGGTTTATGCGGCGTTGATGGGTTTGGTGGCGGTGTTGGCGTCGCTCTTGAGCGTGCTGGCTTTGCGCTTTCTGCGGCAGCGTCGGCGGGCCGAGGTGGTGGTGGCCGAGGTGGCTCCTGTGCTGGATTTGCACTCGGAACAAGTCGATGCCCGGCAGTTGCCGGAAGACGGTTGGCTCAAGCTGGCGCGGGAGTTGCGCGACGCGGGTGAACTCCGGCTGGCTTTGAGGGCGTCGTATCTGGCCGGATTGGCGCATCTCGGGCAGCGGCAGTTGATCACTCTGGCGCGGTTTAAGTCCAATAACGACTATGCGCGGGAGTTGCAGCGGCGGGCGCGAGCGCGGCAGGAGTTGTTAGCGGCCTTTGGGCGCAACCTAGGGGCTTTTGAGGCCGCATGGTATGGGCTGCATGAGGTCACGCTCGAAAGCCTAGGGTTTTTCCAGAGTAACCTTGAGAAAATCCGCGAATGTTAAAACGCGTCCTTATTTTTGGGTTGCTGGCTTGCGCGCTGTTTTACGGGGTCATCCATTTGTTCCTGCTTCGCTTCGCCACGGGGGATGTTTATCCCGAGTATTCCTCGCTCCGGAGCGACCCGTTTGGAATCAAAGCACTCTATGATGCGACCAGCGAACTGCCGCATCTCAGCGTGCAGAGGAATTACCGGCCCATCGTTAAATGGCATTCTACGGAGCCAGCGACTTTGATCTATGCGGGGACGCCGCATGTGGCGATGTGGGGGGAGGCTGAGTTGGCGGCGGTGGAGGCGCTGATGAACACTGGGTCGCGGGTGGTTATCAGTTTTCTGCCCGAATCCGGAACGGCTCCGGGATCGACGCCCAACAAGGACGCGGCCAAGGATGGCGCAAAGGATGGCGCAAAGGATGGAGTCAAGGGCAAGGCGGACGCCAAGGATGCAGACAAGGACGACGCCACGGATGCAGCGGCGGAGGCGCCTGCAGCGGAGGCGCCTGCAGCGGAGGCGCCCGACAAGGCGGAGGCCGACAAGGCGAAGCCCGCCTCGAGAAGTCGCAAGCCTAAGGCCGATTCCGAGCAAGCCGCTGCCACCGTTTCCTTCACGGCCGTGGCAAAAAAATGGGGGTTTAAATTCCGCTCGGAGGCGTCTGGCGCGGAGGCTTCCAAAAAGGCGATTCGCGCGGGCGTGGAGCCCGGCGTGGAACCCGAGGTGACGTGGCATGGCGGGTTGACTTTTGAGCTCACCGACAGCGCATGGAAGCCGCTCTACACCTTGAAGGACAAGCCGGTGGTGGTCGAACGCCCTTTCGGCAAGGGCTCCTTGGTGCTGGCGTCGGACTCTTATTTCCTCAGCAACGAGGCCATGCGCAATGAGCGCTGCCCGAAACTGTTGGCCAGGGTCTTCGGGGCCTCGCCGATTCTGCTCTTTGACGAGGAATCGCATGGCATCGCGGAGCACCCCGGGATTGCCGCTCTGATGATCAAATATGGGCTGCACGGCGCGGTGGCGGTGCTCGTGGGGATGGCGCTGCTGTTCATTTATAAAAATGCCAGGCCGCTCGTCCCAGCGGTCGATGGGGAGGATGCCGGGGCCGGGGGGGCCGTCGTGGTCGTTGGAAAACAGGCCGCAGAAGGCTTCGTGAATCTGTTGCGCCGCAGTATTGCGCCGGGCGAGGTGCTGGCGGTGTGCGTGGCGGAATGGGCTAAGACTTTCAATCACAATGGCCGCCATCCGCAGTCGGCTGCCATCGCGCAGATCTTGGCCGAGGAGACGCTGAAACCGGCCCGGGCTCGGAATCCGGTAAAAATTTATCAAACTATCGCGCAACAAGTGACCACTCGCAGGGACTCCGGTAAAACGTGAATCTTTCCAAAGACATGCGTTCGTCAAAATCACGCGCTCGTTAACTGCGCGCGTTCGCCAATGGCCGGCTCCGGGGATTTCCGTGTGAGGGCCGACTAAAAGAAAAAATTTACCCAATGCAAATCGACTCCGAACAGATCAAAGAGATTCTCAATCGAGCGCGCGCGGAAGTGCGCAAAGTCATCATCGGCCAGGAGGAGGTGATTGACCGGGCGCTCATCGCCATTTTCACGGGGCATCACGCGCTGATCGAGGGCGTGCCCGGGGTGGCGAAAACGTTGCTGGTGCGGACTTTGGCGCAGGTCCTGGGCTGCGATTTCAAGCGGATCCAGTTTACGCCGGATCTGATGCCGGCGGATATCACTGGTACCAATGTGTTTAATCTTCAGCGCAATGAGTTCACGCTCATGCCGGGGCCGGTGTTCACCACGTTTCTGCTCGCTGATGAAATCAATCGTGCGCCTGCCAAAACCCAGTCGGCCCTGCTTCAGGCCATGCAGGAACGGCGGGTAACGATCGATCGGGAGACGCATCTATTGTCGCCGAATTTTACGGTGTTCGCGACTCAAAACCCGGTGGAATACGAGGGCACTTATCCGCTGCCGGAGGCGCAGAAGGATCGCTTCATGATCAAGGTGTCCATGAAGGCTCCCGACCGGGCCAGCGAGCTCGCGCTTGCCCAGAGGATGCTGGGAAATTCGTCGCCTGAGGAAACCCTGGCGTCGGGCTCCGTGCAGGCGGTGTTGAGCGGGGAGGATCTTTCCCGGATGCGGCTGGCCTTGGATGTGATCACGATTCGCGAGGATCTGGTGGCCTATGTGGTGGACGTGGTCCGCGCGACCAGGAACAGCGACACCGTGCTCGTGGGCGCCGGACCCCGCGCCACGCAGGCTCTGCTCCTGGGGAGTCGTGCCCACGCAGTTATGTCGGGACGCGATTTTGTGACTCCGGATGACGTGAAGATCATGACTGAGCCGGTGCTGGGGCATCGGTTGGTTTTGCGGCCGGAGTATGAGATTGAGGGGGTAACGATCGCGGAAGTGATTGCCAAATTGCTCGAGCAGGTGGCGGTGCCGCGTTGAGGTTGGCCGTCGCTGTGGTCCACCGCTGATTTTTTTCACCTGAAGATGCTGATCCCAAGCACCCGACTTCTGCTCTGGCTGGCTGTCCTGGCGTTTCCCTGCGCAGTGCTGGGCGGCACCGTGCCGGGGGCTGCCGGACTCGCTGCGGGCCTGATCGGTTTGCTGGCTTTGGTGGTGCTGGGGGATGCCTGGGGCGCTCTCGGCCGGCTGGCGGGGATCAGGGTTTCGCTGCCCGAGCTGGTGCGTTTGCAGAAAGATCGGCCGGGCCACATCGAGGTCCGGATTGAAAATGAGCAGGGCCGCCGTTTGACTCTGCGTCTCGGACTGGCTTTCCCAGGGGAGACGACTGCGGCTTGTGCCGAATGGGACGCGCCTCTCGACGGTGCCGCCGGCGCGGCTTTCTCCTGGCCTTGCACGCTGGGGCGGCGTGGGTCGTTTCCGTTGAGCTGGGTCTATTTGGAGGCGCCCTCGGCGCTCGGCTTTTGGGCCAGGCGCGGCAAACAAATGGTGCCGACTGTCCTGAGGGTTTACCCGGATCTTTTCGAGGATCGTAAGAAGGTGGCGGCGTTGTTTCTCAAGCGTGGCAACCACGGAGTGTTCGCACAGCGGCAGGTGGGGCAGGGGCGTGAGTTTGAGAAGCTGCGCGATTATGTGACGGGCGATAGCGTGGATGATGTGCATTGGAAGGCGTCGGCACGGCGTGGTCATCCGGTCACGAAAGTATTTCAAGTCGAACGCACTCAGGAGGTGTACGTCATTCTCGATTGTTCCCGCCTGACTGGCCGCATTTTAGACTCCTCGACGGGGGCGTCCGGCCCGGTTTTGGAGCGGTTTGTGAGCGGGGCGATGCTGCTGGGATTGGCGGCGCAGCAGCAGGGGGATCAGTTCGGGCTGATAACATTTAGCGACAAAGTGCATGGCTTTATCCGTGCCAAAAGTGGGCAGGCGCATTTCGACGTTTGTCGGGACCAGATTTACGCGCTGCAGCCGGAGCCGGTGACGCCGGACTTTGAGGAGCTCTTCACGATGATCCGGCTCAAGTTGCGGAAGCGGGCGCTGCTGATTTTTCTGACGTCGCTTGAAGATCCGATGATCGCGGAGTCGTTTGCGAAAAGTTTGCCGCTGATTTCCGGGCAGCATCTGGTGCTGGTCAACATGCTCAATCCGGCCACCGCCCACCCGCTGTTCAGCCAGCCTTTGAGCGTTGTGGATGACATTTACAGTCAGCTCGGCGGGCACTTGCAGTGGCATCAGCTCGCCGAGTTGCAAAAAGTTTTCCAGCGCCGCGGGGTGCGGCTTTCGCTGCTGGACGGGGAGCGGCTGGCGGCTGAGCTCATTGCCCAACATCTCCAGGTGAAGGCCCGCCAGCTCTTATGAAAACCGGTTTCCGACTGCGCCATGATTATTGATCTGCCTCGATTTATCGCCAGTGAACGCGGGGCCTGGAGCGAGCTGGAGCGGGCGCTTGCGGGGCTGGATCAAACTGCGATGCAGAAGCTGTCGCTGGCGGAGGCCAAGCGGTTTCATTTTCTCTATCAAAAAGTCTCCTCGGATCTCGCCCGGATCTCGACTTTCGCGGCCGAACCCGAGCTGCGGCGCTATCTCGAATCGTTGACGGCGCAGGCTTACGCCCACATCCACGAAATCCGCAGGCCCGTCCGCCGCGGCCTGCCTTTGCGTTGGCTGGCGGGGGAGTTTCCCCGCGTTTTCCGGCGTCAGCTCAAGGCTTTTGTGTTGGCGGTTTTGATTACTGTGGTGGGGGTGGCGTTTGGTGCGTTTGCGGTGGCGCTCGATCCTGAGGCCAAGGAGGCTGTGTTACCCGAGATGTTTGCCAATCATCTCGGCGACCCGGCCCGGCGCGTGGCTCAGGAGGAAAGCGCCACCAGCGACCGCATGGCTGGCGCGCATGCGCAGTTCGCGAGTGATCTGATGGTTAATAACATCAAGGTTTCGATTTTCACCTTCGGCTTGGGCATGACTTACGGCGTGGGCACCGTGCTCGAGCTTTTTTATAATGGCGTCATTCTGGGGCTTGTGGCGGCGGATTACGTGCTCGCCGGCCAGACTCTGTTTCTCATGGGCTGGCTGATGCCTCACGGTGTTATCGAGATCCCGGCGATTCTGGTTGCGGGCCAGGCCGGCCTGGTCTTGGCCACGGCGCTGATCGGCTGGGGGGATCGGCAGTCCATTCAAACCCGGTTACGCTTGGTTGGGCCGGATCTTATGACCTTGATCGGTGGGGCGGCGGTGATGCTGGTCTGGGCCGGGGTGATCGAATCTTTTCTGTCCCAGCATCATGAGCCAGTGATCCCGTATTGGGCAAAAATCACGTTCGGCGCGCTGGAGCTGTTGGCGCTGAGCGCGTATCTGGGTTGGTCGGGCCGGGGCGCGGTAGAGGAGGCCGGGGAATGAAGGGGGAACTCCGCATTCGGACGCCGGAGGGTGTGATGTTCGCTTACGCATTGGCAGGTCCAGTCACACGCTGTCTCGCCGCCACAATTGATCTAATATGCGCGATCATCCTGTCGACTTTCCTGGGCCGGCTCCTGGGTTTGGCGGGCTGGATCGATGAAGGCCTGGCTCAGGCCCTCATTGTCTTGGGCTATTTCGTGATTTCAATCGGTTACGGCGTGCTGATGGAGTGGGCGTTTCGCGGGCAAACTCTGGGGAAACGCATGCTCCGGTTGCGGGTGATTGATGCGGGCGGATTGCGCCTGCGTTTTTATCAAGTGCTGCTGCGCAATCTGCTGCGGTTTGTAGATATGCTCCCTGCGTTTTATCTTTTAGGTGGGGTGCTCAGTCTTTTCAACGCGCGCGCCCAACGGCTGGGTGATCTCGCGGCGGGGACGATCGTGGTTCACCAACCCAAGCTCCGGGAGCCGGATCTGGAGCAGCTCCTTGCGGTGAAGTTCAACTCGCTGCGGGAGCATCCGCATTTGGCCGCGCGCCTGCGCCAGCGCGTCACTCCGGAGGCAGCCGGTGCGGTGCTCCAGGCATTGTTGCGCCGCGATCAGCTCACGCCGGATTCGCGCGTGGCGCTTTACTCAGAAATGGCGAGCTATTTCAAGGCGCTGGTGAGTTTTCCGAGTGAAAACTTTGAGTCCATGCCGGACGAACAATGTCTGCGGAATCTGGCGGAAATCCTCTTTAGTTCGGGGCGGGTGGCTAAGCGGGAAACGGGCGGGGACAAAAGAGAAAACGAAATTCTTTTTGACACGCCTGAGTCCCTTGCTACTTTGCCCGCTCGCTTTTCGGATAAAAGAGTAGCGAAAGACGCCTGATCGCCCGTGGGGAAACCTGCTGCGACTCGGGCTTTTTCGCTCTCAAGAGATCGTGAAGAGGCCGGTGCAAGCCGTGATTTTGACCAACCCGGGAACGGGTTGGAAGCAAAGTTACAGCGAACCCTGGGAAGTAACGCCTGAGTAGCTCAGTTGGTAGAGCACGTCATTGGTAATGACGAGGTCACCGGTTCAATCCCGGTCTCAGGCTCCATTTCCTTGAGCTGCCCGAGTTTACAGATTTATGGGTGTACTTTAGATGAGTGCCCCGAAATTTTTTCAACCCGCAACCAAAACTAAAGTAAAGCAAACCACCTGACCTTATGGCTAAGGCGCAATTCGAACGCACAAAACCGCACGTGAACGTTGGCACAATCGGCCACGTTGACCATGGCAAGACCACGCTCACCGCGGCAATCACCACAATTCTTTCCAAGAAGGGTTTTGCTGAAGCCAGGAAGTATGACGAGATCGACGCAGCTCCGGAGGAAAAGGAGCGCGGCATCACGATCAACACGGCTCACGTGGAATATCAGAGCGACAAGCGTCACTACGCTCACGTCGATTGCCCCGGGCATGCCGATTATGTGAAAAACATGATCACTGGCGCAGCGCAGATGGACGGAGCGATTCTCGTGGTGAGCGCGGCTGACGGCCCAATGCCTCAGACCCGTGAGCATATCCTGCTCGCTCGTCAGGTCGGCGTGCCTACGATCGTTGTTTTCATGAACAAGTGCGACATGGTGGACGATCCTGAGCTCCTCGATCTCGTGGAGATGGAAGTTCGCGACTTGCTCACCCAGTATGATTTCCCAGGCGAGACGATTCCAATCGTTCGCGGTTCGGCTGTCAGGGCTCTTGCTGCTGGCGATCCGGCGCATCCTGACGCGAAATGCGTGCTCGATCTTATCGAAGCGGTGGATGAATTCATCCCCGTGCCAGAGCGTCCGATTGATCAGCCTTTCCTGATGCCAGTCGAAGACGTATTCAACATTGAAGGTCGCGGCACTGTCGCCACCGGTCGTGTCGAGCGCGGCATCCTCAAGAAGATGGAAGAGGTTGAGCTCGTCGGAATTCGCAACACGGCCAAGACGACCGTTACCGACATCGAAATGTTCCGTAAGCTTCTCGACGAAGCGCGCGCTGGTGACAACGTGGGACTGCTCCTGCGCGGCACCAAAAAAGACGACGTGGAGCGCGGCATGGTGATCGCCAAGCCCAACTCCATCAAGCCACACACCAAATTCAAGGCTGAGATCTATGTTCTCTCCAAGGACGAGGGGGGCCGCCACACCCCATTTTTCACCAACTACCGCCCTCAGTTTTACTTCCGCACAACGGACGTAACGGGTTCGGTCAGCCTTCCTGAAGGTGTGGAAATGGTGATGCCTGGTGATAACGTTTCGGTCGAAGTCGAGCTCATCACCCCAGTGGCGATGGAGAAGACGATGCGCTTCGCGATTCGCGAAGGCGGCAAGACAGTGGGCGCTGGACGTATCGCCGAGATCGTCGACACCAAGAAGTAATTTGTCCGAAAGATAAAACGCGGTGGGCTGGGCGCAAGCTCAGCCCACTGCGCCTTTCGGTTCCAGAGAAACGGCAGTAGCTCAATTGGTAGAGCAGCGGTCTCCAAAACCGCTTGTTGGGGGTTCAAGTCCCTCCTGCCGTGCTCTCCGAATCCAGATAAGACCGTGGCCCAGCCACTAGTCTGAATCTTTCAATTTCCCAGATGTTTTCTAAAAGCAGCAAATTCTTCAGCGAAGTTTCTACGGAGCTCCAAAAAGCCACTTGGCCTTGGGACCCGAAAGAAAAGGGCATGAAGAAATATAAGGAGCTCGTGGATGCGACGTTGATCGTTGTCATCGCGATGGTTCTCATGAGCGGCTACGTGTCGCTTTGGGACTTTTTCATGCTCGAGATCGTGGGTTGGCTGACCAAACTGAACTAGCAATGACGGAAGAAGAGAAACGCAGTCAGTGGTATGTGGTGCATGTCCTTTCAGGACAGGAGCAAAAGGTTCACGATAACCTTTTCAAGCGCATAAAGACCGAGGAGATGGGCGATTTCGTCTACGACTTACTGTTGCCCACGGAGCGGGTATCCGAGATCAAGCGTGGCAAAAAGACCGAGACGACTCGGAAATTTTTTCCAGGCTATATCATCGTCAATATGTGGCTGTTCGATGAGAGCAAGCAGCTCGTTGGTAAGACATGGTATTTCATCCGCGACACGCCGGGCGTGATCGGGTTCGCCGGGACGAAAGATCGCCCAATCGCGATGCATCAGCATGAAGTCGAGGGTCTGCTCAGCCAGGTCCGTGGGACTGAGGACAAAGTTAAGCCCAAAATCACTTTCAGTATTGGCGAGATGGTAAAGGTTGCTGACGGGCCCTTCCAAAATCAGAGCGGCGTGGTCGAGGAAATCGATCCCGAGCGCGGCAAACTACGCGTATCTGTCAGTATCTTTGGGCGGAACACGCTCGTGGATCTCGAATACTGGCAAGTCGAGCGTGCCTAAACCCTGGAATCTAACCTTTAATTTAACTCCTAACTACTAAACAGATGGCTAAAGAAGTCGTAGCTCAAATCAAATTGCAGATTCCCGCCGGTCAGGCAAACCCGGCACCACCCGTTGGACCGGCACTCGGCCAGCAGGGTGTAAACATCATGGCCTTCTGCAAGGAGTTCAATGCTGCCACGCAGAAGCAGGCCGGCGATATCCTGCCGGTCGTGATTACTGTCTATAAAGACAAGTCATTCACATTCATCACCAAGTCGCCTCCTGCCGCGATCCTTATCAAGAAAGCACTCGGCATCGCTGCGGGTTCGAAAGAGCCCAACAAGGTGAAGGTCGGCAAGCTCACCAAGAAGCAGGTGTCTGATATCGTGAAGATCAAGATGAAGGATCTCAACGCCACCACCGAAGACGCTGCCTGCCGCATTATTGCAGGGACCGCTCGTCAGATGGGCGTCGAAGTCGAAGCATAGTCTTCCTGTTCCTTTCCTGAAAAGCGCCCGGTTTATTCCGGGCGCTTTTCTGTTTTCAGGCCGAGTCCGGAGACAGGGCTTGGGAGGTGAAATTCACCTTGGTGCAAGAAAAAGATTGCAATCAACGAGTTGCCGGACATTGTTGCCGCCCATTTTTAATTCCTAACTGCAGGAGAGGTAATTGCCTCGTTTGAACTGCCAAAATTCATGCAAAATACAAGAAGCAAACGGTACCGCGCCGCCGCCGAAAAGGTCGACGCAAAGAAGAGCTACTCGCTCGAAGAAGCAGTGGCGGCCCTCAAAGGGTTTCCCGCTGTGAAGTTTGACCAGACGGTCACCCTTTCCTTCCGCCTCGGAGTTGATCCCCGGCAATCTGACCAGATGGTGCGTGGCACTTGCCCGCTGCCACACGGCTCAGGCAAAACCGTTCGCGTTCTGGTGTTCGCTGAGGGTGACGCCGCCACTGCAGCTCGCGCCGCTGGCGCAGAGTTCGTGGGTTACAAGGATTTGATCGAGAAATGCGTCGGCGGATTCCAGGCTTTCGATGTGGCTGTCGCCACTCCAGCTTGTATGGCCGAAGTCCGGAAGCTCGGCAAGGTGCTCGGGCCCCGCGGTTTGATGCCAAACCCGAAAACCGGGACTGTGACTGATGATACGGCCAAGGCGGTTCGTGAGGTCAAGGCCGGGCGGGTGGAGTTCAAGCTCGATAAGAACGGCAACTGTGCGGTTCCTGTGGGCAAGCTTTCCTTTGATGGACTGATGCTCACGGATAATGGCAAGGCCGTGATCGAGGCAGTGGTGAAGGCGCGTCCATCCAGTGCGAAGGGCACCTTTGTTGAAAACGTCACCCTAGCGGCGACGATGTCCCCCGGGTTGCGTGTTGATGCCAGCCCCTTTCTTAAGTCCTAACCGGAGCTAATTACACAATGCATCCCGCGAAAACTATCATCGTAGAAGATCTCCAGCAGAAGTTAAACGCCTCGCCGTTCCTCTTTGTGGCTGATTACACCGGCTTGACCGTGCAACGGTTCGGCGAATTGCGCACCCGCCTCAATGGCGTGGGCGCGCGTTGCCATGTCGTCAAAAACACCTTCCTGAAACGGGCGGCGAAAGACGCTGGTTATCCTGAGTTGGGCGAGCTCCATGGTCAAACGGCCATCGTGGTTGGCGACAAGGATGTCGCTGCCGCAGCCAAGGTGCTGAAGACCTTTTCCGCAGAATTCAAGAAGCCCACAGTGCGCACTGGCGTTGTGGATCGCATCGTGGTTTCGAGCGAACAGATCAATGCAATCGCTGATCTGCCTTCCCGTGAAGTTCTGTTGGCGACCTTCCTGGGCGTCCTTCAGGCTCCAGGAACCGCCTTGGTCCGCGTGCTCAACGAGCCTGCCTCCTCGCTCGCCCGCGTGCTCAAAGCCAAGGCCGATCAAATGGAAGCCGCCGCTCCAGTCGCAGAAGAGATTCCAGTCGTGGAAGCCGCCGCTGAAGCTGTCGCTCCGGAAGCTGTCGCTGCTGAAACTGTCGCTGCTGAAACTGCCGCTGCTGAAACTGCCGCGCCAGAAGCTGCCGCCCCAGAGGCCGGTCCAGTCTAAACCCACTTTTTGCCGGCTCCGGCCGGTGAAATCTCGGGGACGGCCATTACTGGCGTCCCTGAACCCAACAACAAACAAATGGTTCCTCGTCGGTCAGGTGGCTGCCCGACTCAAATGCCCTAAAGCCTTAGGGCGCGACGATACCGCGCAGAAATAAAGATATGTCAGATACAAACGCATTAGTCGAACAACTCAGCGGTCTTACCGTTCTCCAGGTCGCCGAGCTCGTGAAATCCCTCGAAGAGAAGTGGGGCGTCAGCGCCGCTGCACCAGTTGCAGCTGCTGCAGGTCCTGCGGCTGCCGCTGCTCCTGTTGAGGTTCAGACGTCCTTCGACGTCATCCTCAAGGACATGGGCACGAATAAAATCGGCGTCATCAAGGAAGTCCGCGCTTGCGTGGCCGGCCTCGGATTGGCTGAAGCCAAGGCACTCGTCGAGGGCGCTCCAAAGACCCTTAAAGAGGGTGTCACCAAGGAAGAAGCCGAAGAGATCAAGAAAAAGATCGAAGCGGCTGGCGCCAAGGTCGAGATCAAGTAGTTCGATTCAAACACTTTCGCGCGTCTGGCAGGAAATTCTTTCTTGCCGGACGCCGGACGTTGTTTCAAGTTTCCCCTTCCCATTCCACGAGGGTCAGCCTTCGTGGTATTTTTTCCTGAGTATCGCTGCCGCCGAACGGAACGAATTTACAACGCAGAGTCGCAGAAACGCAGAGGAGTTTTTAACCCTCTGCGTTTCCGCGCCTCTGCGTTTGTCGTCCCCTCGACAGTCGCCTGAGTCGCCTGAGTAGACGATCAAAGATTTTTCGGTCCGACCCGCACGCTGCGATGCGGGAGTGGATCACGAGCTAAACCGCGCAGCAACGAGCAAACACCGCCATGTCAGAGAGAAAGTATTTCGGCAAAATCCGCGAGGTAATCAATCCGCCGAACCTCATTGAAGTCCAGCTCAACTCCTACGTCGAGTTTCTCCAGACGAATGTCTCTATGGGCAAACGCAAGGAGATGGGCTTGCAGGCAGTCTTCAAAGAGGTTTTCCCGATCGAGAGCTACGACGAAAAAGTCACGCTGGATTTTTCCAGCTACGAAATCGGAGACCCTAAACTCAGCGTCCGAGAGGCCATGCGCGAAAGCCAGACCTTCAGCGCGCCTTTGCACGTTACTTTTTCCCTAAAGGAAGAGAACGGCACGAAGGAGGAGAAGGTTTACATGGGTGAAATTCCCCTCATGACGCCGCAGGGCACGTTCGTGATCAACGGCGCCGAGCGCGTCGTGGTCTCGCAGTTGCATCGTTCGCCCGGCATCGCCTTCGAGTCCTCCATTCATCTCAATGGCAAGGTGCTCTTCAGTTTCCGGATCATTCCCGACCGCGGCTCGTGGTTGGAGGTGCAGTTCGACACCAATGATCTGCTCTATATCTATCTCGATCGCCGCAAACGCCGTCGCAAATTTCTCGCGACCACTTTCCTCCGTGCCCTCGGCTACGGCAGCGACGAAGAGATCATCAAACTTTTCTACAGCGTCGAGAAACTCAAGCTCAGCGAGACTCTCGAAGAAGAAGAGATCGCCACGAAAGTGCTCATCGGCGACGTGCGCGATGGCGAGATTACAGTGGCCCGTTCGTTCGAGCCGCTGACAAAGGCGACCATTCGCCAGATCCTGGCTCTGGGCGTGAAAGACGTCCAAGTGGTGGATACCAAGGACGACGATACAATCATCAAGGCGCTCAAGAAAGATCCCGCCCATGATGAAGAAGAGGCATTGAAGGACATCTATCGCCGCCTCCGCCCTGGCGACCCACCGACCGTGCCTAACGCTCGTGGCTTGCTCAAGCGTCTCTTCTTCGATCCGAAGAAATACGATCTGGGCCGTGTCGGCCGTTACAAGCTCAACCAGAAGATGGGTCTGAACATCTCCCTGGATGAGCGGATCATGACCAAGGAAGACTTCATTGCAGCGATGAAGTATCTCATCGGCCTGCGCCGAGGCGAAGGCATGCTGGACGACATCGATCACCTGGGCTCGCGCCGGGTGCGGACGGTGGGCGAGTTGCTTGCCAACCAGTGCCGTGTGGGTCTGGCGCGCACAGAGCGCCTTGTTAAAGAGCGCATGACATTGTTTGACGTGAATATCGAGGGGATGACCCCGCAGAAGCTCATCAATCCAAAGGCGCTCAGCGCTGTGATTCGTGACTTCTTCGGCCGCTCCCAGCTCAGCCAGTTCATGGATCAAACCAATCCGCTCGCCGAGCTCACCCATAAGCGCCGCTTGTCGGCCCTTGGGCCAGGAGGTCTCTCCCGAGACCGTGCAGGCTTTGAAGTGCGCGACGTGCATCCTTCGCATTACGGCCGGATTTGCCCGATTGAGACCCCTGAAGGTCCAAACATCGGTCTGATCAGCTCGATGTCGACTTACGCGCAGATCAATGATTTCGGGTTTATCGAAACCCCGTACCGCAAGGTTCTCAACGGTTGCGTGAGCGACCAGATTGATTACCTGACCGGTGACCGCGAGGAGCAGTTCCTGGTGGCACAGGCCAATGCGCCGATCGACGAGAAGGGGAACTTCCTCGGCGAACGCGTCAGCGTGCGTTACCGCGGGGACTTTTTGGAAGTTGAACCAGCCAAGGTCAACTACATGGACATCTCGCCCAAGCAATTGGTGTCTGTGGCTGCGGGTCTGATTCCGTTTCTTGAGCATGATGATGCTAACCGGGCACTGATGGGCTCGAACATGCAACGTCAAGGTGTGCCGTTGCTGGTGAGCGAGTCGCCTTTGGTGGGCACAGGCATGGAAGGCAAAGTGGCTCGCGATTCGCGGGCGGTGATCGTTTGCGAGGCCGACGGCATTGCCGCCAGCGTGAGCGCCGATCAGATCATTATCACTCCGGACGGCCTTGTGCCCGAAGGTAAGAAGAAGCTCAAGCACGACGTCGAAGACGGCGTCTTGATCTATGATCTCCGTAAATTCCTGCGTTCCAACGCCGGCACTTGCGTCAACCAGAAGCCGATCATCAAAAAAGGACAAGTCGTCAAAAAGGGCGAGGTCATTGCTGATGGTCCGAACACGGAAAAAGGCGAGCTCGCCCTTGGCCGGAACGTGCTGGTCGCGTTCATGCCTTGGAACGGTTATAACTTCGAGGATGCTATCACGATCAGCGAGCGCGTGGTGAAGGAGGACATCTATACCTCCATTCACATCGACGAATTCGAGATCGGCGCCCGCGACACAAAGCTTGGGCCTGAGGAAATCACCCGGGACATTCCGAATGTCAGCGAAGAAGCGCTGCGCAATCTTGGTCCTGACGGCGTGATCCGCGTCGGAGCCGAGGTGAAGCCTGGCGACATTTTGGTGGGCAAGATCACTCCGAAATCCGAGACCGAGCTGGCTCCTGAAGAGCGGCTGCTGCGCGCGATTTTCGGCGAGAAAGCCGCCGACGTCAAAGACACGTCGCTCACCGTTCCTTCGGGCACCTACGGCATCGTCATGGATGTCAAAGTGTCCAGCCGCAAAGAGATCACCAAGATCAAGCTGTCCCCGACCGAATCCAAGCGTCAGGCCAAGCAGATCGAAGACGAGCACACCAAGCGCAAGGACGAGCTCCACGAGCAATTGACCGAGGCGCTCTCCAACATTTTGTTGGGTGAGAAAATCCCGCTCGATGTGGTGAATGCGCAGACCGGCGAGATCATCATCCCGGCCAATCGCAAGATCACAAAGACCCTGCTGCGCAAGCTGGCGGGTGTTTATGATCACGTGGACATCGATCCCTCGCCGATCCGTAATAAGATCCGCGAGATCATCGGCCAGTTTGAACATAAGTTCGCCGAGCTCGACACCGAGCACGAGCGCTCGATGGACAAAGTGGAGAGCGGCGACGACGTGGATCCCGGCATCATCAAGCAGGTCAAAGTGTTCGTAGCCAGCAAGCGGAAGCTCAGCGTTGGAGACAAAATGGCAGGGCGTCACGGAAACAAGGGCGTAGTAGCCCGGATCGTTCCCGAAGAAGACATGCCGTTCCTCAGTGATGGAACGCCTGTGGACATCGTGCTCAATCCGTTGGGCGTGCCCAGCCGTATGAACGTCGGGCAGGTGCTCGAGACCCATCTCGGTGTGGCCGCCAAGGCCCTCGGGTTCAAGGTCGCGACGCCAGTGTTCGACGGTATTCATGAGAAGCAGATCTTTGAATACATGCGCGAAGCCAAGAAGATCGACGGCTACACTTGGATCAATGAAAACGGCAAGTCCTCGGTTTACGACGGACGCACCGGTGACGAATTCGACCAGCAGGTGGTCGTGGGTTACATCTATATGCTCAAGCTCGGCCATTTGGTGGCTGACAAGATCCATGCCCGTGCCGTCGGACCTTACTCGCTGGTCACCCAGCAGCCCTTGGGCGGTAAGGCCCAATACGGTGGACAACGTTTCGGAGAGATGGAGGTTTGGGCGCTGGAAGCTTATGGCGCCGCCTACACTCTTCAGGAGTTGCTCACTGTTAAATCGGATGACGTGCAGGGCCGAACCCGCATCTACGAGTCCATTGTCAAAGGCGACAACTCGCTGGAAGCTGGCACGCCTGAATCCTTCAACGTGTTGATCAAAGAAATGCAGTCTCTGGGCCTCGACGTAAAAGTCGGCGGCAAAGCGCCAGTAGTCCCTCAGGGGCTTCTCTAACTTGGCCTCCTTGTTTCTATAACTAGCTATTTACCTATGTCCGAAACGAATACGAATTTTCGTGAATTGATTGGCGAGGAGCGCGCTGTCGGGTTTGACCAAGTTGGCATTACCGTCGCCGCCCCTGAAAATATCCGCTCGTGGAGTCACGGCGAAATCAAGAATCCGGAGACGATTAACTATCGTACTTTCAAACCTGAAAAGGGCGGCCTTTTCTGCGAGCGCATCTTCGGGCCGACCCGGGATTGGGAATGTTCCTGCGGAAAATACAAGCGGATCAAACACAAGGGCGTTATCTGCGACCGTTGCGGCGTGGAAGTCACGCTGGCGCGGGTGCGCCGCGAGCGTATGGGCCACATTGAGTTGGCCGTGCCTGTGACGCATATCTGGTTCTACAAGTGAATGCCTTCGCGCATTGGCTTGATGATCGATATGTCCAGCCGCCAGCTCGAACGCGTCATCTATTATGAGGATTACCTCGTCGTCGATCCCGGCCAGACGCCCCTCCAAAAGGGACAACTGCTGACCGAGTCCGAATACCGCGAGGCTCTGGACCAATACGGTGAAGGGTTCACCGCAGGCATGGGCGCAGACGCCATCCGGCAGTTGCTCTCCCTCGTGGACCTGGCCGAACTCCAAAAGGAGCTCGAAGAGCAGATGACCACCACGCGCTCCAAGCAGATCCGCAAGAAGCTCGCCAAACGCCTCAAGCTCGTCCAAGGCTTCGCCACATCCCGCACACGTCCGGAGTGGATGATCCTCGAAGTGCTTCCAGTGATCCCACCGGACTTGCGTCCCTTGGTGCCTCTCGAAGGCGGCCGATTCGCGACCAGCGATTTGAACGATCTGTATCGTCGGGTCATTAACCGGAACAACCGGTTGAAGAACCTGCTTCAGCTCAAGACACCCGACGTCATTATTCGCAATGAAAAGCGCATGCTACAGGAAGCTGTCGACGCGCTCTTCGACAACGGCCGTCACGGCCGTGCGGTGACCGGCGCGGGCAACCGTCCGCTCAAGTCCCTCTCCGACATGCTCAAGGGCAAAGGCGGCCGGTTCCGGCAGAACTTGCTCGGTAAACGGGTCGATTACTCTGGCCGTTCGGTCATCGTGATTGGGCCTGAGCTCAAGCTCAACCAATGCGGTCTTCCCAAGAAGATGGCACTGGTGTTGTTCGAGCCATTCATCATTCGCCGGCTCAAGGAGCTGGGCTACGTGCATACCGTGCGCAGCGCCAAGAAGATGATCGAGCGGCAGACGCCTGAAGTTTGGGACATCCTCGACGAGGTGACCAAGGGCCATCCTGTGTTGTTGAACCGTGCGCCGACCCTGCATCGTCTATCGATCCAGGCGTTCGAGCCGCAGCTCATCGAAGGCGAAGCCATCCGGATTCATCCGTTGGTTTGTACCGCTTACAACGCCGATTTCGATGGCGATCAGATGGCTGTGCACGTCCCCCTCTCGGTGGAAGCCCAGATGGAAGCGCGCATGCTCATGCTCGCCCCGAACAACATCTTTTCGCCTTCCAGCGGAAAGCCTGTGACGACGCCAACCCAGGACATTGTGCTCGGGTGCTATTACCTCACGCAGAATCCGCGGAGACTTGCAGGTTCGACTGAACCTGAAGCGCGGCTCTGCTTGTTCGCCAATGCTGACGAAGTCGAATTCGCCATGGCGGAAGGCTCTGTTAAGGTTCACGATCGGATCCGATTCAAGAACCCTGACCTCGGCAAGAAGAGCGTTTACGGCGACAGCGCCGCCAAGATCATTGAAACAACGGCCGGTCGGGTCATTTTCAATCAGATCTATCCTGAAGGCGTTGGTTTCTTCAACAAGGCCTGCGGCAAGAAGCAGATCTCGGACATCATTTTCCGCACCTATCAGGCTGCGGGACATCAACCGACAGTCGACATGTTGGACCGCCTCAAGGAGATGGGGTTCACCTGGGCAACCAAAGCCGGGATCTCGGTCGGAATCACCGACATGATTATTCCGAAAGAGAAACAGGTGGAGCTCGATAACGCTTACCGGCAGATCGGCGAAGTGGATAAGCAATACCGTCGCGGTATCATCACCGATGGCGAGCGTTACAACAAAGTCATCGATATCTGGACTCACGCGGGCGAAGAAATCGCCAACGTCATGTTCCGGACTTTGGAGCACAACGGCGGCCGCAAAGAGCTCAACCCTGTATTCCTCATGGTTGACTCTGGCGCTCGCGGTAACCGCCAGCAGGTCAAGCAGTTGGCCGGTATGCGCGGTCTGATGGCCAAGCCCAGCGGCGAAATTATCGAACGCCCAATCACCTCCAACTTCCGCGAGGGTCTCACTGTGCTCGAGTATTTCATCTCGACTCACGGCGCTCGTAAAGGTTTGGCCGATACCGCTTTGAAAACGGCGGATTCCGGTTACCTCACGCGTAAGCTGGTGGATGCCGCGCAGGACGTGATCATCAACGAAGAAGATTGCGGCACCGTCAACGGCATCGTCGTCAAGTCCATCTACGAAGGGGACGAAGAAGTCGTGGAGCTCTCCACCCGTATCAACGGACGTGTCAGCTGCGAAACGATCAAGGATCCGGTCACGGGCAATCCTTTGGTGAAAAAGAACATGCTCATCGACGAAGTGACCGCCAACGCGATCACCCGGATCGGTGTGGAACAGATGAAAATCCGTTCCGTGCTGACTTGCGAAAGCAAGCGCGGCACCTGCGTGAAGTGCTACGGCCGCAACCTGGCGACTGGCCAGATGGTCAAGCTCGGCGAGGCGGTCGGCATCATTGCCGCCCAATCCATCGGCGAACCCGGCACTCAGCTCACCATGCGTACGTTCCACATCGGTGGAACTGCTTCGCAGACCTTCAAGCAGCCTGTCATCAAGGCCAAAAACGACGGCGTAATTCGTTTCAACGATTTGCGCACCGTGCAGGCCCTGGACGGCAACTGGATCGTGCTGAACAAGAACGGGAACATCACCGTGCATAACAAGGACGGCCGCGAGTTGGAGAAATACCAAGTCGTTATCGGTTCTGTGATCAGTGTTCCAGACGGTGGCCCGGTCAAGAAAGCCGACATCTTCGTCCAATGGGATCCGTATAACGTGCCTATTTTGACCGAGAAGACCGGCAAGGTAGAATTCCGCGACATGATCAGCGGCGTTACCGTCAAGCGCGAGGTCGATGAGGCCACGGGCGTGATGGGGACGGTTGTTATCGAGCATAAAGAGGATCTGCATCCGCAGATCGTCATTATCGACGACAACAAGCAGGTCCTGGCCAGTTACTCCATCCCAGCGGGCGCTCACGTGACCGCCGGCGAAGGGAAAAAAGTGCAGGCCGGTGCATTGCTCGCCAAGACCCCGCGGAAGGTCGCCAAGACCAAGGACATCACCGGCGGTCTGCCTCGTGTAGCCGAGCTCTTCGAGGCGCGTCGTCCAAAGGACGCCGCTGAAATCGCCAAGATCGACGGCGTCGTCGACATCGGCGGGACCGTGCGCGGCAAGCGCAAGATCCTGGTGAAAGATCCTGAAACCGAAGCCGAAGAAGAACACTTGGTGCCGCTCAACAAGCATCTCATCGTGTTCAAGGGCGACTTCGTGAAGAAAGGCCAGCAGCTCACTGAAGGTCCCGTGCCTCCGCATGACATCCTGGATGTTTGCGGACCGCAGGAACTACAGGAACACATGGTCAATGAAGTTCAGGAAGTTTACCGTCTGCAAGGCGTTGAGATCTCTGATAAACACATTGAGATCATCGTCCGTCAGATGCTGCGCAAGGTGAAAATCACCGAGCCCGGCGACACTTCGCTGCTCTGGGGCGACCAGATCGAGAAGCTCGCCTTCGAGAAAGAGAATGCGGAAGTCATCCTCAAGGGTGGCAAGCCTGCTGAGGCTGTCCCTGTCCTCTTGGGCATCACCAAGGCATCGCTGGAGACCGATTCGTTCATCTCTGCGGCTTCGTTCCAAGACACCACTCGGGTGCTCACCGAAGCGGCAACGCTCGGCCGTATCGATCACCTCCGCGGGTTCAAGGAAAACGTCATCATGGGTCATCTGATCCCTGCTGGCACTGGGTTCCCGAACGTGCGCGACATTAAGATCGTGAGCCTTGGCGAACCGCTGATGGACGAAGTTCCCGCTGAAGAGACCGAGCCTGCAGTCGGCTAAATCTCAGTAAAATTCAACCACTGCGCCCGGTGAACCTCGTGTTCACCGGGCGTTTTGTTTTTCTACCAGGGCGAGTTCTGCGTGGAATTATGAAGGATGAATTATGAGGGATGAAGCAGGAGAGGTGGCTTGGGCTTAACGGGCACGTGGGTTCTCCGAATCTTCATCCTTCCCAATACGGGCGTCTTTGGAGCTGAGCTTGTAAAGGAACGCAGATGCGGCCTAATCGAGTTTATCCACCCAAAACCTATTAATGAATTCCACGCTTAGCGGACACCCAGGATATCTCAGGCAACACTTGCTGATCTCACTTTTCCTGTTTGCGGCGGTGCTGGCCGTATTCTCGCCTCTGCTGGAGGCGGGCTTCATCAATTACGATGATCCGTTGTTTATTTCACAGAATGTCACGGTGTCCGGCGGGCTAAGCTGGAGCAACATCGGCTGGGCGTGGATGGCCGGATTCTTCCGACACAGCAACTTGGTGGAATATTGGGAGCCGGTGGTGGCGTGGAGTCGGTTGACGGATTTCTCGCTGTATGGGTTCGACGCCAAAGGGCATCACCTTACCAGTATTCTGATTCACGGGGCGAACGCGGTTCTGCTTTACGCCGGCGTCTTTAGTTTGAGCGCGAGCCGGGAGCGCAGTGGTTTGGTTGCCATCCTGTTCGCGTTGCATCCGCTCAACGTGGAAGCTGTCGGCTGGTTGTCTGCACGGAAGGATTTGTTGGGGGGCACAGGCATCCTGCTGACAGTTCTGGCTTATATCCACTATGCGAAACGGCCAGCCGCAGGCCGCTATTTCGGGCTGCTCCTCGCCTACGGATTCGCAGCGATGACCAAGCCGTCGGTCATGGTTGTGCCTGCGCTGTTAATGGTAATCGATCAGTGGCCTCTGCGCCGGGAAGCGGGCTGGCGGTCTCTGCTGATTGAAAAAATACCATTGTTCGCGCTGGCCGGCGTGGTGGCATTCCTAGCGTGGCTTTCCCAGCACGGGTTCGGCGCGTTTCTTACATTGGAGTCGATACCGCCGCTGCATCGCTTGGGGAATGTGGTCATCAATTCGTGGATCTATTTCCGGCAATGGGTTTACCCTGGTTCCCTGAGCATCATCTATCCGATTTCGCGCCTGCTGAATCTCGGCGAGCTGATATGGGCTGGCTGTTTCTTTGTCGGCATCAGCACTGCGGCGATATGCTGGCGCAAGCGGTATCCGTCACTTCTAACGGGCTGGCTTTGGTTTCTGGTGGGATTGGCGCCCGTGATCGGGCTGGTGGCGCTTGGCAGTTCGCGGACGTCCGACCGATACATGTATGTGCCCATGATGGGGCTGATTGCGGCCGTGGTTTTTCTTCCGTGGGAAGTTTGGGCCAGAACCGTGTCGTCCTCCCGCGTCCTATTTAAATCCACAGGCGCCATGGTTTGCGGCGTTCTCATCGGCACGCTGGGCTTATACAGCTATGCGCAATCCAAACTATGGCGATCGAGTGTAGACATCTTCTCGCACGCAGCCCGCTTATATCCTGACTTTATGCCGGTGAACCTGCAATTGGCGGTGGGGCTGGCTGATGAGGCCAGATACAAGGAAGCTGTGGGCGTCGGCATGCGGGCATTGCAGACAAGCCCTGAGAACGGAAAGCTGTTTCGAGTGTTGGGGAGAAGCCTGGCCAAGATGGGGCATCTGTCGGAGGCAAACCGCGTGCTGGACAAAGCGATAAGGTTCGAGCCGACTTTGGCGTTGGCGTATCTGGACCGGGGCGAATTGCTGGGGGAGCTGGGCAATATGGAGCTGGCTTTCGCTGATATGGAAAAGGCGTTGGAGCTGGTTCCAAACGGGCAGGAATGTTTTCGGCGTCGGGCGCAGTTATTGGCAAAGGCCGGGCGCTGGCCGGAAGCCTTGGCTGATGGGGAGCAGATGCTGTCGCTGTGGCCGCACAATGGCGATTATGTCGTCGCGCTCGCGCAATTATGGCATCAAGCGGGAGATGACGCCCAGGCTCTGGAGCACCTAAAGGCAGGTGCGCGAGCCGTGGCCGCCAACCCTGAGGCGGCAATCAAAACCCGGGTTTTGCTCGGCGAGATTCTGGAGCGACGGAGGCGCTAGCTGACGGGATGGACGGGATGGACGGAATGGACGGAGTGGACGGGATGGACGCCGGCGCGCGCAGTGCCGACGGCGGATCAGGCTCGGCTACGAGAAATTATCGAAGTCCTGTTCGCGGCTCACCCAGCGTCGCAAACGGAAGACATGGGCGGGCTTGGTGTGGGGATCGAGTTGGACGAAATTGCGGCGGCCGGTCCACAGATAGCGTTGGTCCCAGAGCAAGTCGTCGACTTGATAAGTGTCGCCTTCCATCCAACCGAATAAGTCGATTGGCACGTCAATATGTGAACCGTGGGAGTTATACGGATCCAGATTCACAACCACCAAAATGATGCAGTCTCGCGCGGCGGTCATCTTCCCATAGAAGAGCACCTGGTCGTTGTCTGAATTAAAGAAACGCAGATTGCTATATTCCTGCAATGCGCGGTTCTCATGCCGGATCCGGTTGAGCTGGGTGATGAGGGCCTTGATGTTGCCGGGCGCATTCCAGTCGCGCTCTTTCCACTGATATTTCTCGCTGTCGAGATACTCTTCCTTGTTAGGGAGCGCCGCGTTTTCACAGAGCTCGAATCCCGAATATATCCCGTAAATGGAAGACAGCGTGGCCGCGAGTACGGCCCGGATCATAAAGGCGGGGCGGCCGCCGAATTGGAGGAAGAATGGGAGAATATCCGGGGTATTGGGCCAGAGATTGGCGCGGAAATAATCTTTCATTTCCGTCTGTGTGAGCTCGGTGAAATATTCGATGAGCTCCTGCTTGGAATTGCGCCAGGTGAAATAGGTATAGCTATGGGTGTAACCCACTTTTGCCAGGGACTTCATCATCTGCGGCCGCGTGAACGCTTCACTGAGAAATATAGCGTCGGGATAAGTGGCCTGAACTTTGCCGATGAGAAACTCCCAGAACGCCACAGGTTTGGTGTGTGGATTGTCGACTCGAAAGATCCGGACCCCATGCTCGCACCAGAATAGAATGACGCTGGTGAGTTCCTCCCACAACGCCCGCCAATTCGGGTTGTGATAGTTCATCGGATAAACGTCCTGATATTTCTTGGGCGGATTTTCCGCGTATTTGATCGTGCCGTCGGGCCGTTTATAGAACCACTCGGGATGCTCGCGCACGTAGGGATGGTCGGGCGAACAGTTGATCGCAAAATCCAGCGCCAACTCCAAGCCGCGGCTTTTAATCTCCCCGACCAGCCACGCGAAATCCTCCAGCGTCCCGAGCTCGGGCGCCACGTCTTTGTGGCCGCCACCATTGGGACAGTTCTGGTGCCGGTTGCCGATGGCGTAAGGCACGCCGGGTTCACCGGGTTGGCAGGTCACCGTGTTGTTGCGGCCTTTGCGCGCCGTGATGCCCACCGGATGGATCGGCGGAAAATAGATCACATCAAAGCCCATCGCTTTCGCGTCCTCGATCCGCTCCAGGCAATCCCTGAACGTTGAGCCCCGATCGCCCCGGCCCTCGGCTGAGCGCGGGAAAAATTCATACCATTGCGAAAACAACGCCTGCTTCCGATCCACCGTGACCTGGGGATACGTGGGCGCGTATTGCGCCGGTGCGACCTCGGGCGCTGCCGCAGGCGCGGAGGCTTTTTTGCCGCGCCCGGCCTTCGGCGCGATTTGGGAAGGGAGCAGGGGCGCCGGGCTGGATGCCACGAGGGCGTCGACGGGGATCGTGCGGAGCAGAAATTCGCTGGAGTCGGAGCGATCCGAATACGTGGACATCAGCGCTTCGAGTTGGTGCCAATGAGAGATGTCGTTGACCTCGGCGGGAGCGCCCGAACGCAGGAGTTGCGCGATTTCGTGGAGCCGGGTCTGGTCGAGCGTTTGCGACTGCGCGCCCGCGAGTTGGGCGGCTTGTTCGACCAAGGCGGCGCCTTCCAGGCTTTCGCTGGTGAGCTCGGGAAGGCCGGCTTTGAACTTGGTGTGAAACTCGTGTTGCCAGGAGCGGAACGTGTCGCCCCAAGCTTCTATGGTGAATTCGTACGTGGCGTTTTCGAAAAACGAACAGGTGGCGCACCAGCGATCGTTGCCGTTGGGGATGGGCGCCATGGCGGTTTCATGCCAGGCGCGGCTGCCTTTCTTCCGCCATTTGAGCAGCGCTGACACGACGTCGTGGCCGTCTTTGAAGATGTCCGCCTCGATGCGCAGATGTTCGCCGGTGGCGCGTTTAACGGGGTATTTGCCGGCGTCGACGAGCGGCGAAACATTTTCAATTACGACGGTTGGGGGCCTCAAAGTCATAGTGGGTGGATGTTGGCTCACGCGGGCGGATTGGGGCAAGCGGCGACTCACCGTGTCTTCTTGACCCGCGCGCGACGCCCGTTTCAAGCGCTTAGCGATGATCGATGATCGATGATCGATTAGCCTGGGAGATGAAAGCTCATCCGCAACCTAGATTTTTTCAGCGCTGGCTGCCTTTCGAAGCAGGGCGGCGCTGGCTTCGCTGGCGTCGGCGGTGCGTTTGCCGTGATAGGCTGTGCGGCCGACCATATCGAGAATTTGGGCCATGCCAAAGTAGAGCATGGTCACAGCCGCGGTGCAGAGGAGGAGCGGCACGCCAGTCCCCAGCGCCGCCGCGAATGAGCTGTGACGGGCGATGGAGAGCAGCGTGCCCAGCGAAATCAGGGTGCCGGCGATGCCGATACCCCAGCCCGCTTGGATGAAAATCCCGGTTAACACGGGTGTTTGATACTCGCCAGCAGGTGGCGTTGGGGGGGGCGGGGATCCCGCGCGTGCGGCCGTTTGCTTGCTCGCTTCCGCCGGCCCAGTACTGGACCGACTGGCGGTTGGCTCCGTCGACGGGACCCGGGCCTCGAAGATTTTGACCAGCGACTTCCAGCTTTGCGAGCGCTCGTGAAAATAGACGGTGTCTTTGGGAATCGCCTGGCTCTCCCACATCGTGCACAGCGCGTCGATGTCGAAGGCGCCAATTTCAGTGCCGCCGGTGGCGATGCGATATTGTTTTTCGGTCTTGTTCATTGGGCTATAACGAAAGCGCGGGGCTGAGGGAGGAGGGGATGCGCGTTAGCCCCGAGGAGTATAGAGTTTCGATCAGTGCTGGCTGAAATTTCAAGCCTGCTTCCGCAGAGAAATACATAGGCAAAAGGTCTGTCCCCGCCCGGTTTTATCCTCCGCGCCTCTGCGTTTTAAGATTTAACGCAGAGTCGCGGAGGCGCGGAGAATTGATGGGAACTTGGGGTCAGACAAATCCGCCCCCTCTCCGCGCCCGCGCCTCTGCGTTATATAACGGGTTCAGACTCGCCAATGGGCGGGAAGCTTTAGATGGTTCCGAAATATATGAAGCATCTCTGCGTTTTATTTGGTCTGGTTCTTTGCATGACTCAACCGCTCTTTGCCGATTCAAAACTGGCCTTTCAAGCTGCCGATGTGCCGAAGACCGTGCTGGAGCGGCAAGTGGGTCAGGTGGTTGATCTGCGACTTAAATCCGGGGAGAAATTGGCCGGCAAAGTCGAAAAAGTCGGAGATCAAATGGTGCATCTCACGCAATTGACCGGCATGGAATTTTTCGAAGCAGCCGTGGCCATCAGCGAGATCAGCGCAGTAGTGGTTCGCAATAAATAAATTGCCGGTCCCCCTTGCCGGTCCCCCTTGCCGGTCCTCCTTTTGCCGGGCGCCGCGCCAAGAATGATGAAAGATGAGAAGCCTCGGGATCAACGGCACCCGCGTTCTCCGAACGCCTTCATAATTCATCATTCATCCCTCATAATTCCCCACAACTGCTCCCTGAATAAACAAGCTCTCATCCGCAAAATTCTCGCTCATTTGGAGTCGGAGCTGGCGCTGTATTCGCAGTCGGCCCGATCGGCGCATGCCGAGGCCACCCACGAGCAGAATAAAGCCGAGAACAAATACGACACCCGCGCCCTGGAAGCGTCTTACCTGGCTCACGGCCAGTCCAGGCAGGCCGCCGAAACCGAATTGGCGCGCCAACATTTCGAGGCTTTAACGGTGCGCAAATTCGCTGCGGGCGACCCGATCGATCTCACCGCTTTGGTGGAGTTGGAGGCCGGTAAAGAACGCTCGTTTTACTTCCTGGGACCGAAAGCGGGCGGCACCGAAATCGTCCACGCTAAAAAACGGGTCCTGGTCATCACTCCGCAATCGCCATTGGGCCGGCAACTGGTGGGGCGCAAGCGGGGTGAGACG
>JAYTYG010000526.1:0-4326 GCA_043742585.1 Spartobacteria bacterium | reverse complement strand
ATTGGCGGATTCCAAGCCCAACTCATATTGGCCGATGAAAAAGTGTCATTCAAAACCTTCCGCGGCGAAGTTGGCGGCGGCACGTTCGTCCTTGGAGGGGCCATCGACGTAGCCAAATTCAGCGATCCCGCCTTCGATCTGCGCCTGCGCGCCGACCATGTGCTGGTTAAACGCGATGACACAATCACCGTGCGAATCGACACCGACCTCAAGCTCGCAGGCCCGCTCAACACCGCACACGCCAGCGGCCAGGTATTTGTCACCGATAGCCGATTTTTCAAGGAAATCGACATTCTCCCCATCGGCCTCCCGGGCCGGCCCAAACCCAAGCCACGCAGCGCCCCCTCGACAAAAATCCCGAGCTTTGAAAAAGCGCCACTGCGGGATTGGACGTTTGATATTGCGATAAAGACCCGTCCCAATGATCCCTTCAGAATTCGCGGCAACCTGGCGAATGGCGGTGCGGAAATTAGACTCAACTTTGGAGGCACAGGATTGCACCCGACATTGGAAGGAAATATAGGCATTGAGAATTTTGTAGCGTCGCTGCCATTCAGCAAACTGACAGTAAACCGCGGGAACGTTTACTTTACACCCGACGCCCCCTTCCAACCCTTGTTTGACATCCAGGCCGAATCCACCGTCCGCGACTATCGGGTCGATGCCTATATTTACGGCCGTGTGAGCGATCCGCAAATCAGCCTCACCAGTGAGCCGCCGCTACCCCAGGCGGAAGTGGTTTCATTATTGGCCACCGGCACCACCACCAGCGAACTCACAGGCAACTCCAACGTCCTAGCAGGCCGGGCGGCGGTCCTAGTCATTCAGGAACTCTATCATAAGGTCTTTAAAAAACGGGAGCCCATCGACGAGCAATCGCTGTTCGACCGCTTCAACCTCGATGTCGGCGCGGTCGATAACCGCACCGGGCGACAGGAGATCTCGGCCCGCTTTAAACTGGGCGATCAACTCTATCTCATTGGCGATCTCGATGTGACCGGTAATTTCACCGGGCGCCTGCACTATCTGCTTCGTTTCAGATGAAGCCTTGGAGCCCTGCCACAACTGCGGCGACCGGACTTGCCATTGCTTGCCTATGGCTGCGTGCCCACGCCGCGCCGATGGTAACACCTGAATCGGATCCCACGCCCACGCTTCCTCTCAATCCGGAATCTGCGCCGCCGTTATTATTGAGTGAGAAACCGTTGGCTTCAGGAGCTGCTGCCAAGATCGAATTTAGCGGGGCGCTGACGTTCAACGAGCCCAAGCTCCGGGACGCCCTCTCAGATCAACTCCGTGAAATCCAGGAGCGCGGCCTGACAAACCCACGCGCCGATGACACCGCCTACTACCTCGCCGTATTCTACCGCAAACAGGGCTTCCCGGAAGTCGAGGTTACTTGGCAAATCCATGCGCCTCGACTTCTCCTGCGCATCCACGAAGGACCACGCACCTACTTGCGGAAGCTGATATTTTCCGGAAACAAATCCCTCAGCGAAGCCACTCTCTATGAGTATATGTTAGGCGTCAAAAAGGAGCGCCTCAAGACCCACGCCGACCGACTCCCATTTGTCCTAGCCAGTGCCAAGGCTGGTGTTGACCGCGTCCGGGCACTCTATGAATCGGAAGGGTTTCTCGACGCGGCGATTGAAGAACCCGCAGTTGAAATCTCTCCGGATCACAGCCAGGCGAATGTCACAATCAAGATCAATGAGGGCCAACGCTATACGATAGGAGACGTAAGCTTCGCCGGTGACACCCTCTTTGCGCGCGCCAAACTTCTCACTGGCCTCGGCCCCGAGTTCCAAGGCGCATTCACATTCGAGCGTATTAATACCCTACAAAGGAACCTCCAGTTCTTCTATAAATCACAGGGTTACTTTCAAGCCGAGGTCGCGCTAGACAGTGATCCCCATCAAGCGGTCAACGGCAAGGTACAAGCCCTCTTCACCGTTACCCCCCATTCCCAATTCACGTTCGACGGCATTACCGCCAAGGGCGAGGATCGGTTGAAACAGCAGTTTCTGGAACGCCGTTTTGCGAGTCTCCACGGGAAGGTATATAACCCGGCACAACTCGATGAACGTTACCGGGAGCTCCTCCGCACCGGCCTGTTTCGCACACTGCGCATCAATTCTGTCGCTCAGGACGATCACACTGTCCGCCTGGATTTAAGCGTCGAAGAAGCCAAGGCCCGCGAATTGGGATTTTCTCTCGGAGGCAGTTCGGAGGAAGGCATCGAAGTCGGCCTGCGCCTTGGCGACAGGAATCTATTAGGATGGGGCCGACCGCTGACATTTTCCCTCGACGTTTCTTCGCGGACCCTGCGCAGTGACCTGCTCTATGTTGACCCTTGGCTGTTCGATAGCAACTTCAGCCTGCGCTCACATCTATATGCGCTGGACCGGGATGAAATTGGCTATTCTAAAATCGAGCAGGGGTTCCGTACAGACATCAGCCGCAAGATAACAAAGAGCCTTGAAATCGCCGCATTCGTTGCTGTTAGACACGTACAGATGACCAAAGTCTTAGTCGAACCGACCTATGTCGGGCCAATCAACTACAAGGTGGACTCCGTCGGCCTCACCCAGAGCGTCGACTATCGTGACAGCCCCATCAATCCCAGCAAGGGCTGGATTTTCAATAGCGCGGTCGATCTCGACTCAGTTTCCGGCCAGTTAGCATTCGCTCGTGCGACCGCTCGCTGGAGTTACTATCGACCACTCGGCAAAAAGCTTTCCCTCGCTTTAGGCGCCCGGGGCGGATTGATCTTTCCCTTTGGCGACGTCCCCCTGGATGAACGCTATTTTAATGGCGGCGCCACTACTGTCCGTAGCTTTCGCGAGCGGACGTTGGGGCCAACGGATAGACATTCGTATCCGGTCGGAGGCGAGATGTTCAGCGTGTTCAACGCCGAACTCACCTTCCCGCTTTACGGCTCCCTGCAAGGCGCCGCGTTTGTGGATGCAGGCAATGTCGCCGAGAAATACGATCACTTCTCGTTCGACGGCATGCGTTACGCCATCGGCCTCGGCCTTCGATACAAGCTTCCCATCGGCCCGCTCCGACTGGATTTCGGCGCCAATCCCGCCCCGAAAAAGGACGAAGACTTTGGCGCCTACCATTTCACATTCGGCTTCGCATTTTAAGCCAAGCCGCAGGCCATCCGCAGGCAGGGTTTACGCCTCTAAAAAATGAATATAAAAAAGTGCAGATCCTGACATAAAGTGCTGGTGACAAATCAGTTACGCCAAAGGCGTTACGCCCTCCAGCCCAGGGTTGCGAGGAACGAGCTACCCTGGGAGCCGTAAAAAAAGAATTCAACCCCAACGTGGGTTGCACTCGGGATCGGCCATTGGCGGAACCACGTTGCGGTTCAATCCGCTCTGGTGCAGTCCCAGGGTAAGCCCGCAGCGGGCCAACCCTAGGCTGGAGGGCGTAATCTGGCGCCTCCGCGACTCTGCGTTAAATCCTTATTCCATCGGCATTCAGCTCTGCGCGTTTAGATATATTGCAGTGGCGCAGTGTCTACACCGATAAAGCCATGCTTCACCAGAAGGCCGGCAAATTTAGTGATCCCATCTTTCTCACGCATCCCTAAACCGAACCGGATGTGCCCCGTGAGATAACGCTCTCTAAATTCGCGATCGAAGAAAGTCGGGTCTGCCAGCACCTCCTCCATGTGCGCCTGTCCATAAATTCGCAGTGCGCGGAACGCGTCAGCTATACCGGCGAGTCCGGTTAATCCCGGACGTAACATCCAAAGCGCAAATACAAAGGGAAGCCCCGTGCACCGCAGCCAGTCCGCACCGAGATCGAGATATCGATAGCCATCGCCGTTGATGAATCGAAAGTCGATCGCCTGATTACCAATCAGCAGAATCGCATCGCAGCTTGCTGTATCCTCGCCCGCAGTCACGTAAACCGGGCGCAAATCATGAAACTCAGCCAGCAAGACTTTGAGCAAATGAACTGAGGTCAATGAGGCGGGATCCAGCGCAATAGTCCGCACAGCATTCAGGTCGCCGCGATAAGCCAGGAAAACACTATAAACCGCACCCTCACAGGCAATCGCAACTCCCTCCACCACCGGGTAATGTCTCGCGCCAAGCGCCTCAAAGATTGGCACCAATCCCGCGTCGAGCTCACCGTGGGCAAGTCTCCTGGCCAATTCCGAGGGATGATCATAACTCACGGCCCCGTCGTACCCGTGAATCAACGGGCGCGCGTTTAGATACTTAACGCACCCGATTCGTAGCGGATGCAGGATCGACCACTTGCTCACGGGCAACTCAATGGAGGCTGCGCCGGCGTGCCCGCGCCGTC
>JAYTYG010000525.1:0-3366 GCA_043742585.1 Spartobacteria bacterium | reverse complement strand
GTGACGGGGTGAGCCTGCGAACTCTCATCATTCACACGTCGGAACGCCCCCTTCGAGCGGCCCGTTCACTATCCGGCCCTTCTGAACCTCTGCGGCTCTGCGTTAAATCCTGATTCCATCGGCATTCGGCTGGAGCCTAAATACGGCGAGGGAAACTGAATTTAAAAACACAATTTATTTCAGATCAACAGTAGCTTGAATTTTGTGTTGGGGCTGGACTGGCCAGTATTCGGCCCGGCCCGCAGATCCGCCGGATTTAGCATTGCCGAACCCGATCCAATGTCACTCCACTCACCGGCAATGAGAGCGCTAAAGACTTTTGGATTGCCCTTGGTGCAGGCGCTGGTGGCTGTGGGCCTGCTGATTTACTTGCTGGGCGATGCCCGGGTCCGAGCGGAAAGCGTCACCCTTATCCGGCAGGCAGATCTGCGCTGGGGCCTGCTCGGATTGCTCGCCGGCGGCGTTTGCGAGCTGGCGTCTATGGCGCGCTGGTGGTGCTGCCTGTCCATTGTTGGGACGCCCGTCTCCCGGGGGCGAGCCGCTGCGCTGCATTTCGCAGGCGGTTTCGCGACCCTGTTCCTGCCAGGGTCGGCTGGGGGAGATGCGCTCAAGATCATCTGTCTGGCTGTCGAATATCCGCAAAAGCGGGTTTCGGTTGTGCTGTCGGTTCTATTGGATCGGCTTTGCGGGCTAGTCGCGGTGATGGCGGCTGCGTTCTGCGCGGTGGCGTTCAGAGCACAATGGTTCAGGCAGGCTCCCGCGACCGCCGGGCTCGTGAACGGGGTGTTGTTGTTTCTGTCCGTCACCGGGGTCGGCCTCGGCCTTTGGTATCTGGCTGGGCACCCGCGAATGCGCGATCGGCATCCGCAATGGTTGCCGTATCGGGAGCGGTTCTTGGAATTTGCGGAAGTGTTCGAGCGTTTTCTTAGGGGGGGTTGGAGGGCCGTCGCGGCGTTGCTGCTATCGGTGGTGGGTCTAGTCAGCTTTTTCCTAGTTTTCTATTTTGCAGCGAAGGCGTGCGGGGTCGAGGTGGCGCTGCGCGATCTCATGGCGATTATGCCGACGATCGATGTGGTCAGCATGCTACCCATTACCCTCAACGGGATCGGGCTGCGGGAGCAACTGTTTGAAACGATGCTCGGCTCTCTTTGTCATGTGCCGCCCGCTGCTGCTATAACCGTTTCGCTCAGCGGCTTTGGCCTCTTCTCGCTTTGGTCCCTGCTCGGAAGTCCAGTTTTGGCGTTGTGCCGGAGATCGACTACCCAGTAAATCGACTCATGGATCAACCACCTGTCGCCGCCCGATTTGGCGTCTCTTTCGGGGCCACATATTTGGGCTTTGCCACGCATCTCGGTTTTCTGCGCGGGTTGATACGTGCGGGCTGGGCTCCGGGCTGTGTGGCCGGCTCGTCTTCCGGCGCGATCGTGGCTGGGCTGCATGCGGCCGGTGTGAGCGTCGACGCGATGGAGGCGCTCTTCACTCGCGGCGATCTCAAAAATCACTTCCACGAACCCTCGCTCCCGCTCCGCGCCTTGGCCACTTTTTTGCTGCGCCCTGGATTTCCCGCAGTGTTTACCGGGCACCACCTTTATAAGTTGCTCCATGGCATTGTCGGGGATCGGCAAATCGAAGAGTGCGAGGCCTCCAAGCTGACGATCGCGGTCGCCAATCTGGGGGCAAACCGGATCGAGTTGCGTAACCGGGGCCCCCTGGTAGAGACGATGCTAGCCAGCTGCGCGCTACCAGGGTTTCTCGCGCCGCGCCGAATTGGGCCGGATTTGCTGTGGGACGGCGGCCTTGGGAGCGTGGTGCCGATTGAGCAATGGCTTGATGAACCTGCGGTAACGCACGTTGCGGCACATGCGGTTCTTCACAGTGAGGCGGAAGCTGCTAGGAAGCGTGCGGAACGGTTTAACTTTCCGGGTGCGATGCTGGCAGGGCATCAACTGGCTTCGGATGAGCTGATGCGCTGGAAAATGGAGTTACTGCGGCGCGCGGGCAAGCGGGTGGTGTCAGCAGAGACGGTGACTCCTCGGCCCCGCCTCGGGCTGCCAATGTCGCTGCCCCCGCCGAAGCCGTGGCCTGCACATGCGCGGGATTTGATGGCGCTGGGGGAAGCGTCCGTGGCTGGGGTGGTGCAGCAGCTCAACGGCGACGAAACGTGAGTAGCCAGCTGTTAAAGGGTGTCCGCCCCCAAAGCGGTCGGATTTCGTGCTCAAACTCGGCGGAGGGAAAGGCTGCCGCGATAAATTCGAGCGTGGGGAAGCTCAGGGCCGGGCGTTTCATCCAGCGCACCAGCCTCGCGAAATATTCCAAGCTGAGTGTGGCGCGGAACCGCCAATGATTCGCTCTAGGGGTGGTGCGGATGATGCAGCAGCAGCCCGGGGCGACTCTGGCGCGGATGCTGTCGAGTAGGCTCCGTTGTGCACGCTCGGGGATGTAGTGCAGCACGTCCAGTAATACGACGTTCCCGGAAAAATCGGGCAGCGTCAGGCCGTCGCCGAGGCGCAGTTGTAGATTCTTATAATGTCGCGCCGCGATCTGGGTGCCTGTCAGAATTTTACCTTTGTCGACATCAATCCCGAGAATTGGCGCCTCATACCCGCGTTCTCTAAGGTAGAAGGCATGCAGCCCGGTGCCGCAGCCGATGTCGAGGAGCGGCTGCGCCGAGTCTGCGAGTCGTTGGAAACACGCCGGGTAAAGTGGGTCGCTACCGAGCTTTCCCCGGACGTAGCCGCGGAGCCAGCGCGAGTCAAAGATCAGCGGCAGCCGGTCAACCGCAATCGCATGCGGGGTCGGTGCTGTAGCAATCCTACTCATCGCTTCAGTTTCCCATTGGCCGTCCGCGGCAGTTCTTCGACGAATCGGAACATAGCCGGAATTTTGTAAGCGGCGAGTGAGGCCCGACAGTGTTTGCGTAGCGCGGGAAGCGAGGGCGGCTGCGCGGGATCCGCAGGAATGATTTGTGCCACGGCGATCGCGCCCCAGCGCGGGTGCGCTTCATCAATGACACGACTGGCCAAGACCTGCGGGTGCTGATTCAGGACCGTTTCCACTTCCTCCGGAAAAAACTTCATGCCGCCCACATTGAGGACGGACTTGCGCCGACCGCGCAGGAACAGATACCCGTTCTGGTCAACGGCAGCTATGTCGCCAGTGGCCAGCCAGCCGTCGACGGTGGCCTCGGAGCGCTCACGCCATGGGACCAGATACGCATCGAACATCCCCGGCCCTCGGAGCCACAGTTCGCCGCCGGCTGCGGGATCGGCCGGTTGTCCGGCTTCGGTGCAGAGTCGGAATTGGAAATCGTCGGCGGTGCCGATGCTGAGCGGCAACTTGAGCGGAGAGCCGGTATTGAGGAAAGGG
>JAYTYG010000524.1:0-2513 GCA_043742585.1 Spartobacteria bacterium | reverse complement strand
GCGATAGCCTGCCTGCCGCAGCGCCTGGACAACTCCCAGCGCTTGGGCGCGGCATTCTTCGTTGGCGATGACCGCATAGACGTCTGCCGCGTGGTGTTTGGCGATCCAGTCCGCCATTTGCGCTTTCGCGCTCGCGGTGTCTTCGATGAGGTTGGCTAAAACAACGTCGCCCATGCCGAAGCCCAGGGCCGGGAGATCGACTTTGCCATCGCTCATCAGGCTGAGCAGTTTGTCATACCGGCCGCCTCCGGCCAGGGCGCGCTCTTTCTTTTTGCGATCGAATATTTCGAACACAAACCCAGTGTAGTAAGCCAGCCCGCGGACAATGGTGAGGTCGAGCTCGAGGTATCCTTCTAATCCGCGCGCGTTCAGATCCTCGCTGATGGCTTTTAGCCCCGTGGCTTCCGCTGCGGGGTCGCGCAGGAACGCTTTTACGGCCTCCAGGGAGATGCCAAACTCCTGCAGTTTGCTCTCGGTTTCCTGCGGAGTGGCGCGCTCGAGTTTGTCGATGACCGCGAGAAAATCCAGGAGCCGCTCTTCGCTGACGCCGCGGGTGCTGGCGAACTGGGTCCAAGCGTTGCGATCGCTCACGCGGACCACGAAATCTTCCTGGCCCAAACCAAAGCTGCGCAATGTGTCGATGACCATGGCCAGCAATTCGGCGTCGGCGGCCGGAGAGGGCTCTCCGATAATGTCGCAGTTGAGCTGATAGAATTCCCGGAGTCTGCCGCGGCCTTGGCGTTCGTGGCGAAAACAATTGGGGGCCGAGAACCATTTGAGCGGTTTCCGGAAGTCGCGTGCGCGTGCCGCGACCATGCGTGCGAGGGTGGGCGTCATTTCAGGCCGCAGCACGCCTTTGAGCACGCCGGGCTCGGCGGTGGCTCCGACGGTGAACATCTGGCCCACTAATTCGCCGCCGCTCTTTTTTTCGTAGAGCGGCAGGGATTCCACGACCGGGCCGTCGTATTCCACAAACCCGTAACGCCGGGCGACTTCGCGCCAGCAGGAGAGGATGTAGTTTTTGCGGGCGCAGTCTTCGGGGAAAAAGTCGCGGAAGCCAGGAAGGAGTTGCATTGGGGGGCAGAGGCTAGGTTCCGTGGGCGTTGATTCAAGCGCTGGTTTTGAGAAGTCTCTTGCTGCTGGCGGATGCGGAGACTTGATTTAGTCCCGGATTGTCGATGTTTCTGCGTAGCTAAATCCCTGATTGTGCTTCGCTCGCTTAAAGTCCGCCATTTCCGCTGTTTCGATGCGTTCGAGACCGAGTTCGCTCCCGGGCTGAATTTAATCGTCGGCCCGAATGCGAGGGGCAAGACGTCGTTGCTGGAGGCCGCCTGCATCCTGCTTCGGCTCCAATCCCCGCGCGTGTCGAAGCTTGCGGCTGTTATACAGCATGAGAAGAAAGGGTTTGCCGTTGATGGTTATTTTTTAAACCGCCATCTGCAGTTCTATTTCAGCCGGCTCCGCAAGAAGTTGGCGCTCGATGAGGTGGAACAAAAATCCACCCCGGAATATCTCCAGGTGGCGCGCGTGGTTTATTTCTCCAATAGCGACATTGAGATCGTGCGCGGCGGGGGCGAGGTGCGCCGGCGGTTTTTGGATTTTATCGCGGGCCAGCGGGACAGCGGTTATCGGGCGGCCTTGAGGAGTTACGAGCGGGCGCTGCGGTCGCGCAACCTGCTCTTGAAGTCGGCGTCCCCGCGTTGGCGGGAGATCCTGGCTTTTGAGGAGCCTTTGTTGGTGGCGGGCACGACGGTGTCGCTGGCGCGGCGCGCGCTGATCGAGGAGTTGCAGCCCGAGGTGGATCGCGCGCAGACGGCGATTAGCGGTTCCCGGGAAACGCTGCGTCTGGAGTATGTGCCTGGGAGCGGGGCGGATTTCGCTGCGGCATTGCTGGCGGCGCGCGACGAGGATGCGCGGCTGCGGCTCACCAGCGTGGGCCCGCATCGGGACGAACTGCGGTTTTTTCTCAATACGCAGTTGTCGGAGTTTGCCTCTGAAGGCCAGCAGCGCACGCTGGTGTTGGCGCTTAAATTGGGCGCGAGCCGGCTTTTGGAACGGCATTTCGGAGCGGCGCCGGTGCTTTTACTGGATGATATTTTCGGGGAGCTCGATCCGGCTCGACGCAATGCGTTGTTGGCGGCGTTGCCGGTTGATTCTCAAAAGCTGATTACCACGACGCATCTGGATTGGTTGTCGCAGGAGATCGGCGCCCAGAACGCCGAGAGTCGGCTGATCCGGTTGAGCTGAGCGCGGAGGTGGTTGCCGCATCGGCGTTCCAGTTTAAGAAATCCAACGGGCGCCTGGCTTTCCGGGATTTTAACGCAAGTCGCGGAGGCGCAGAGAATTAAGACAGGTTGGGACTGCGGTAACTGGATAAGCCTAATCCCGTTGGGATATATGAGACTCCCGTTGGGATATAGGCGCGTCCCGTTGGGATATATGAGGACCTGCTGTGGCGGAGGAATTTAGATGCGTAAGCGCTGGCCTGTTACCCGTATAGACACGGGGGCGCG
>JAYTYG010000523.1:0-8020 GCA_043742585.1 Spartobacteria bacterium | reverse complement strand
AACCCGTGCCGCCGCTGCCGGCCGACGCTCTCAAGATACACGCCGACCGCCTCATCGCCGAACTCGGCTGCGACCCCATTTACCGCGATTACATCGGCGTCCTGCTCAACAACGAGATGTGGCGCGAACAACTCGCCGGCGTGCCCTTCGAGCGGCGCCTCCTGCTTTTGCCCAAATGCCTCCGAGTCGAAAGCAAATGCCCGGCGCCATTCGACGAGTTCGGGCTCCTGTGTAAACAATGCGGGCTGTGTTCCATCCAGGATCTCCAGGCTGAAGCCGAGCGACTCGGCTACGCGGTGCTGGTGGCAGAAGGCTCGGCCATCGTCATGTCCCTGATCCAGACCGGCAAAATCGAAGCCATCGTCGGCGTGAGCTGCATCAGCGTGCTCGAACGCGCCTTTCCCTACATGGAAGCCGCCGCCATTCCAGGCGTCGCCATCCCGCTGCTCCAGGACGACTGCATCGATACCACGGTCGATCTCGATTGGGTCTGGGACTATATCCACCTCACCAGCGACGACCAAACCCGCCGGCTCGACCTCAGCCAATCCCGCGAGGAAGTGGATTTCTGGTTCACCCCGCTCAACCTCGACCTGATCATGGGCAGCGCCGAGGGGCTCACCGAAAAGATCGCGCGCGACTGGCTCTGCCGCGCCGGCAAACGCTGGCGCCCATTCCTCACCGTGGCCGCCTATCAAGCCCTCCGCGCCACGCCCGGCGCGCCACTGCCTGAGGACCTGCGCAAGGTCGCCGTGGCCGTGGAATGCTTTCACAAGGCCTCCCTTATTCACGATGACATCGAGGACAACGACGCCGCGCGTTATGGCGAAAAAACCCTGCACGAAGAACACGGCGTCGGCGTCGCCCTCAACGTCGGCGACCTGCTCATCGGCGAAGGCTACCGGCTCCTGGCCTCCTGCCGGGCCAGTGCCGAGCAAAAAGCGCAGATGCTCCTCATCGCCGCCGACGGCCAGCGCGAGCTCTGCCGCGGCCAAGGCGCCGAACTCTGCTGGGCCCGCAACCCGGCGCCGCTGAGCTCCCTGGAAGTGCTCGATATCTTCCGCAAAAAAACCGCGCCCGCCTTTTCCGTGGCGTTGAAGCTGGGGGCGCTGTATGCGGGGCAGTTGGAAGAAGTGGACGAGGCACTGAGCGCCTATAGCGAAGCGTTGGGGATCGCCTACCAGATCCGGGACGACCTGAACGATCTTGGCGCTGGCGGTGAGACCAACGACATCGCCGGAATGCGCCCGAGCCTGCTGCTGGCGATCGCCTTCGAGCGGGCCAAAGACGAAGGCAAAGCCCAGCTCGAAGCCCATTGGCGCAGGGTGGCCACGGTGACGCCTGAAAAAATCGAGGCCCTGTATCTGGAACTCCAGGCCGACGAACGCTGCACCGATCTGCTGGAGCGCTATAAGGAACAAGCCATCCGGACCCTGGCCGATCTGGAGAACGCCAACCTCAAAGGGTTGCTGCGGCGGGTGATCGGCAAGATCTTCAACGACGCTGAAATCAAAGGCTGGTGCAAAGAATTCGAGCAGGAAACGCAGGCGGCCGCCGTGGAAGCTTGAGCATGGCCGCCAACGGCACGCCACCCCTATGCGGCACGCCACCCCTATGAGCCTGCGCCTTGAAATGCTGCAAGTCGCCCGGCTGGCGCCGAATATCCTGGGGGATTCCACGGCATTGGTGGCTGGATTTTTGCAAAGCCAGATCGGCCCTGAAGGCGCCGGACACGACCGGGACGGGAGGCCGGACCTGTATTACACCATCTTCGCGCTGGCGGGCCTGCAGGCGCTCCAGATCGACCTGCCAACCGCTGCCATCGAACCGTATTTGCGCGCCTTCGGCGACGGCGCAGGGCTCGACTTCGTGCATCTCGGCGCCCTGGCCCGCTGCTGGGCGGCCATTGGCGTGGAGCGGATGCCCCCGGACCTGGCCGGGGCGCTACTCGCCAGGCTCGAACGGCATCGCAGTGCCGATGGCGGCTACGATGCCGACGTGGGCAGCCCCTCAGGCAACGCCTACGGCTGTTTCCTGGCCATGGGCGCCTATCAGGATCTCCGCGCTCCACAGCCCGAGCCGCTGCGCATGGTGCAATGTTTAAAGTATCTGGAAACCCCCGATGGCGCCTGGGCCAATGCGCGCGGCCTGAAAATCGGGTCGACCAATGCCACCGCCGCCGCAGTCACATTGCTGGTGCAACTCGGCCTGCCCGTCCACCACAGCGTGGGCGAATGGTTGCTCGCCCGCGCGCACGCGCAAGGCGGTTTTCTGGCCATGCCCGCAGCGCCCCTGCCCGATCTGCTTTCCACCGCCACGACTTTACACGCCCTGGCCGTGCTCCAAATCGAGCTGCCGCCGACTCTCCGCGAACGCTGCCTGGATTTCATCGACTCGCTCTGGACCAATGCCGGCGGCTTCCACGGGCACTGGGCCGACGAGGCGCTCGACGCCGAATACACGTTTTACGGCCTGCTAGCGTTGGGGGAAATTATGAAGGATGAAGGATGAAGTATGAGTTATGAATGAAGCAGGAAGAGAATCCTCGGGATTAACGTCCCCTGCGTTCTCCGAACCTTCATCATTCATCCCTCATCCCTCATAACTCCTCAAAAAATGGATAAGAACGTTGTCCTCTACGATGCCCAATGCCCGCTCTGCGTTTTCCAAATGCGGCTGCTGACTTGGCTGGACTGGTGCAACATCCTGTCCCTCGTGCCCGCTTCCGATTCCACGGTCGCTCGGATCGCCCCTCAAATCACCGCCGACGAACTCCAGTCCGCGATTCATTGTATTAGCCGCGACTCCAAGATCTATCGGGGTGCCCGCTGTATCCGCTTTATAGGGCTGCGCATGCCGCTGCTGGTGCCATTGGCGCTCTTTCTCTGGATCCCAGGAGTGATTTTCATCGCCGAGATTTTCTATCAAATGATCAGTCGCAACCGGCTTGTTTTGAGCCGTTTATTCGGCTGCAAAGAAGCCTGCGCCATCCTGCCAAAACACCAGCGCGACCAGGACAAAATCCTTTAACGCGTGATCCCAGCCGCGCCGCCTCCCATCGACGCCGCACTCCGGGCCGGGCTCGACCAAGCCGCAACCGAGTTGCTGGCCGAGCTCGAACCCGAGGGCCATTGGCGCGGTGAACTCTCGTCCAGCGCGCTGGCCACAGCCACGGCCGTGATCGCGCTTTCGCTCGTGTCCCGGGAACGCCATCGCCCCTGGATCGACGGCGGCCTGCGCTGGCTGGCCACACATCGCAATCCCGACGGCGCCTGGGGCGATACCGTGCTGAGCAAGAGCAACATCAGCACCTCGGCCCTTTGCTGGGCGGCATTCGGCGCCGCTGCGGCCGACGCCGCTTATCCCGCCGTGAACGCCGACGCCCAAGCCTGGCTGGCCCGCGCCGCCAGGGTCCCGGTCGGAGGCGATTTGCGCGAATATTTACCGGCCGCGATAGAGCGTCGCTACGGCAATGACCGCACGTTCTCGGCGCCCATTCTTCTCAGCCTGACGCTGGCGGGCCGGCTCGGCGCCGAGGGTTGGCGCCATGTGCTGGCATTGCCCTTCGAGCTCGCCGCCTTGCCGCATCAACTCTTTGGCGCCCTGCGACTCCCGGTGGTCAGCTACGCCCTGCCCGCGCTCATCGCCATTGGCCAAGTCATTCATCATCACGCGCCTTCCCCTCATTTCCTAGCGCGCACCCTGCGGAACTGGGCGCGGCCGGGCACGCTCAAAGTGCTGGAGGCCATCCAGCCTTCCAACGGCGGTTTTTTGGAAGCCACGCCGCTGACCAGCTTTGTGACGATGAGCCTGGCGTCGATGGGCCTTCAAACCCATCCCGTGGTGACCCGCAGCGTCGCATTTCTGGAACGCTCGGTGCGCGCCGACGGGAGCTGGCCCATCGACACGAATCTGGCCACCTGGGTCAGCACGCTCGCGATAAAAGCGCTCGGCCAGCAAACCCTCTGGGCCCCGCCCGAAACGCGCATGACCCTGCGCGAATGGCTCCTGGCTCAGCAATATACCCGGCCCCACCCCTACTCCCACGCGGCCCCGGGCGGTTGGGCCTGGACTCCGCTGCCCGGCGCCGTCCCGGACGCCGATGACACGGCCGGCGCGCTGCTGGCCCTGCTCAAGCTCGGCACCATCGACGCCCCTTCCCAAATGGCCGGCGTCGCCGCTGTCCAATGGCTCATCGACCTGCAAAATCGGGACGGCGGGATCCCGACGTTTTGCCGGGGCTGGGGCGCGTTGCCATTCGACCGGAGCAGCCCGGATCTAACCGCGCACGCCCTGCGCGCCTGGAGCGCGTGGCTGCCACAGCTTCCAGAGGCCCTGCACAGGCGGACGCTGCGGACCATTGGTCGCGGGATCGGGTTTCTCGCTAAAACCCAGCGCCCCGATGGCGCCTGGCTGCCATTATGGTTTGGCAACGAGCACGCGCCCGATGACGAGAATCTCACCTACGGCACCACTCATGTGCTCATCGCCCTGCGCGAACTCGATGAACGCGGCTTCGCGCTCCCTCACGAACTCCCGCGTCGCGCCGCCGCCTGGCTCCTGGCCGCCCAAGATCCTTCCGGCGCCTGGAGCGGGGTTCCGGGCGGCCCGGTTTGTGTGGAGGAAACCGCGCTGGCCGTGGAAGCGCTGGCCGGTTACCGGGCGGATGCGGCATGGGCGGGGACACGCTGGCTGCTGGAGCGGGTAGGGGACGGCTCGTGGAAGCTGCCGACGCCGATCGGCTTTTATTTCGCCAAGCTTTGGTATTACGAGCGGCTGTATCCGCAGATCTTCACCGTGAGCGCCTTGGGCAAAATGGCGAGCCTGCGCGCTTCAGAAGCCGCAGAGGAAGTTTAGCCGCAGAGAGGGTTAGCCACAGAGAACACATAGAACACAAAGAACCAAGAGTTTGAAGGGTTCGTTAAATTATCTGGCACCGCCCCCTACCTGGGGCGCATCTCCGATTCTTTACAAGCTCAGCTCCAAAGGCGCCCGAAGGATGAGGGATGAGGGATGAAGATTCGGAGCTCGCTGGTGGCGTTAGTCCCGAAGCCGTCTCTTTCTTCATCCTTCATAATTTCTCTCTGCTGCCGCTAAGAGCAAAGGATCTAAGATGCGCCCCCCTACCTGGAACCGTCCCCCCAAGGCTTACGCATATAAATTTCTCTATGGTAAGCAGGTTCTCATATATCCCAACGGGATTACGCCCTCCAGCCCAGGGTTGGCCCGCTTCGGGCCTACCCTGGGACGCAACCAGAGCGGATCGAACCGCAACGCGGTTCCGCCAAAGGCCGATCCTGGGCGCAACCTTTGAGGAATGATGAAGGATGAATGATGAGGGTTTGGCGAACGCGGGCGCAGTTAACCCCGAGTCCTCTCTTCTTTCATCATTCATAATTCATCCTTCATAATTCCTAATTCACTGGCCCCGCCCCCCCGCCTACCGCCGTTCGAGCTTCAACAGCTGCTTCTTGAGCACCTCGACTTCCTTGGTCAGGGCAAAGAGCGCCTTATAGAGCTCGTCCTGAGTGGCTTTATCGTCCAGGGCGGGCACCAGCGGATGAATCCCGGTCACCGTGCTCGCGAGCTTGTGACAATGTCCTCGGATTTGTTCAATGGCAGTGGAGCGATCCATAAGAGTGGGTAAGGTTTAAAGGCGGACACCACGTTTCCTCTCACGAATCCGAGGCGCCACCAATTTAATCCCACAGTTTTTATGCGTGTCATTGTCACCTGCGGACCCAGCTACGAGCCCATCGATGAGGTGCGGCGGCTCACCAACTTCTCCACTGGCGAACTGGGCGTCCGGCTCGCCTGCCAACTGGCCCAAGCCGGCCACGACGTGATTTGTTTCCAAGGCCTCAGCGCCACCTGGCCGGCGCCCACATCGACGCCCCATTTGCAAACCCTGCGCTTTACCACCAACGACGATCTCCTCGCCCAACTCCGCGCCGTGCCGTCCCCGGAAACCGTCGCTGCCGTCTTTCACACCGCAGCGCTTTGCGATTACCGGGTGGCATCCATCACCAGCGGGGATTCCGAGCCCGTGACCGGCGCCAAGATCCCCAGCCGCAGCGGGCCCCTGCATCTCACCCTGCAGCCGGCGACCAAACTCCTGGGGGAACTAGGGCCGCTCTTTGCGTGCAGCCGGGTCATCGGCTGGAAATACGAGCTGGAAGGCGCGCGCGAGGAAGCGGAAGCAAAAGCGTATGCCCAACTGACGCAAAACCGGAGCGCCGCCTGCGTGCTCAACGGAAAAGCCTACGGCCCAGGCTTTGGGTGGTATGCACCGGGCCAGCCGCCGATTCATTGCGCCGATAAACCCGCCCTCTGCCGGCATATCGCGCACTGGCTTTAGACCGCGATTCCACCTTTCATCCCCGGCCCGAACCCGCAATAACATTGAACCATGGCTGAACAACCGCTTTGGACTGGCACCACTTCGCAGGTCAAGAATCTGGGCATCTTCCTACTTTGCATCCTGGTGATCCCGATCCCCTGGGCGATCTGGCGTTATTTGCAGGTCAAATGCCAAGTCTATCAGCTCACCACCGAACGGCTTTTGATCACGACCGGGATTTTCAATAAAACCACGGAAACCCTCGAACTCTATCGCATCCGCGATCTGCAAGTGGCGCAGCCCTTCTTCGAACGGCTCTTCGGGCTCCACAACATCCACCTCATCACCACCGATTCGACCACCCCTCAGATCGTCCTCGAATATCTGCCCACCGCGCTCGGGCTCCCGGACAAGTTCCGCGATTGCATCGAGAAATGTCGGCTGCAAAAACGGGTCAGGGAAGTCGACTTGGAATAGCCGCAGATTTAGCCGCAAAGACCGCAGAGATTTTAGCCGCAAAGAACACAAAGAACGCAAAGAAGACGGCAGAGATTATAAATTAAAAGAATCTTTGTGCTCTTTGTGTTCTTTGCGGCTTTCAAGATTCTTTGCGGTTCTCTGAGGTTCTCTGCGGTTCCCTGCGGCCGCAGTATTGACTTGCCGCGCGATACCCTGTTGGCGACGTTGCGCCACTCATGACCCGGCACATCGAATCTGACGAGACTGGCGGCAGCGCCGCAGCCATCCCCACCCGCGACCAAATCCCACCGGCCGACACCTGGGACCTCAGCGCACTTTACTCCGACGCCGATCAATGGTCGCAAGGCTTTGTCACACTGCAGGGCGCTTACGAAAAAGTGGCCGCCTTTCAAGGCCGCGTGGGGCAATCGGCGCAGAGCCTGCACGCCGCCCTGGAACTGGAAAAAGATCTCAGCCTGCAAATCGAGCGCCTCGGCCACTACGCCAGCCTCCGCTCCACTGAGGACGGCGCCAACGCCGAGAACCTCAGCCGCGAAGCCCAGTTCGAGAACTTGATGACCCGGATCGGTGAAGCCACAGCGTTTCTGGCCCCGGAAATCATGGGGATCGACGATGCCACATTCGCGCAATATCTCGCCGACCCGATCCTGGACGGCTGGCGGATCTCACTGACGAAGCTGCGCCGGCTCAAGCCGCACACGCTGACCGCGAATGAAGAACGGCTGCTGGCGCTGGCGCAGAGCGCCTTGCGCGGGCATGGGGAAACATTCTCGCAGCTCACAAACGTCGATATGAAATTCGGCTCAGTCGCCGACGACAAAGGCCAGCTCCAGGCCCTCAGCCAAAGCAGCTACTCCTCCTTCCTCGTCAACCGCCAGCCCGAGGTCCGGGCCCGGGCCTTTCACCAGTTTTACAGCGAGTTCAGCGACCACCAGTTTTCGCTCGCTTCAAGCCTGGCCAATTCGGTCAAAGCCGATGTCTTCCAAGCCCGCGCCCGCAACTACGCCAGTGCCCGCGAAGGCGCCTTATTCCAGGACGACGTGCCGGTCTCGGTCTACGACAACCTCATCTCCTCCGTCCGCGCCAACCTCGCGCCCCTGGGCCGTTATTACGCCCTGCGCAAGCGCGTGCTCAAACTCGCCGAGATCCATCCCTACGACACCTATGTACCGATCGTGGAGAACGTACAGAGCCGAGTCT
>JAYTYG010000522.1:0-3809 GCA_043742585.1 Spartobacteria bacterium | reverse complement strand
GTGGACAAAGCATCGTTCCTGGCCAACCTCAAGGTCAAAGGCCACGACGTGAGCTTCGCCGAAGGCGATGCCCTGACGGCTTCCGGAACGGCCGCCGCCCAGCAGCAGGGTGGGGCGCCGGCCAAGCCGGGGATGGCTAAGCGGTAGCCCAACGACTACAGCCAAGACAGGCCGCGGGTTATCGCGGGAACGCGCGGGTACATGGGGCACTCAGATCGACCAGCGCCCACCCGCGTAAACCCGCGGCCAACGTAGTACGCATTTGGTGCGTCCCGAACCCGGAAATTCGGGCCGGGACCCATTAGATTTCCGTGGCTATGGAAATCCGCAACATCGCCATCATCGCGCACGTCGATCACGGCAAGACCACCCTCGTTGATCAGCTGCTCAAGCAGTCAGGCACCTTTCGTTCGAACGAATCGAAGGCGACAGAAATTCGGATCATGGATTCGATGGATCTGGAGCGTGAGAAGGGCATCACGATCAAAGCCAAAAACGCCGCCTACCGGTGGAAAGATTATCACGTAAACATCGTCGACACACCCGGTCACGCCGATTTCGGCGGCGAAGTCGAGCGCATCATGAAGATGGTCGATGGCGTGCTGCTCGTAGTCGACGCCTACGACGGCCCTCAGGCGCAGACCAAGTTCGTGCTCAAAAAGGCTCTCGAAGCCGGCGCGAAACCAATCGTGGTCATTAATAAGATTGATCGCGAAAACGCTCGTCCCCACAAGGTCCTGGACATGGTGTTTGAGCTCTTCCTGGAACTCAACGCCAATGACATCCAGCTCGACTTCCCAGTCGTCTACGCCAGTGCCCGCGATGGTTACGCCATGCGCGAGATCCACGAAAAGAGCGAGACCATGGGCCCGCTTTTCGACGCGATCATCCAATACATTCCCGCTCCGGCGAAATCTGATGTGACCTACTTCCAGATGCTCGTCTCCAACCTCGATTATTCCGATTACCTCGGCCGTATCGCTTATGGTCGGATCATCAGCGGCAGGGTGTTGGTCGGCGACAGCGTGGTGCACATCACCAAGGAAGGGCGCCGCGAACGCGCCAACGTGACCGCGCTCTTCGGCCATCAAGGTTTGCAGAAGATCGAGCTCAAGAACGCCAGCGAAGGCGATATCGTCGGCCTTTGCGGGTTCGAAGAAGCTTATATCGGCGAGACCATCACCGACAAAGAGGAGCGCATGCCGATCCCCTTCGTCGACATCGATCCGCCCACCATCACCATGAAGATTTGCATCAACGACGGCCCGCTGGCTGGTCGCGAAGGCAAACTCCTCACCGCCCGCCAAGTGCGCGAGCGGCTTATCCGCGAGACCCGCACCAACGTGTCGATTCTCTTCGCTGACACGGACATCGCGGGTCACTTTGAGATTCAGGCTCGTGGAGAAATGCAGATCGCCATCATCGTCGAGCAGATGCGTCGGGAAGGATTCGAGCTACTCGTCTCCCGCCCTGAAGTTATCTATCAGCGCAACGACGAGGGTAAACTCATGGAGCCTCTGGAAAGCCTCTACGTGGACGTGCCGCATGACAGCTTGGGCGACATCCTCCAGTCGCTGGCCGGCCGGAAAGCCGACATCATCAGCATGGAGCATCAGCCCCACAGCGTAACCGTCGAAGCCGTTGTCCCCACCCGCGGCCTGATCGGCTTCGAGACCGATCTGGTCAACTGCACCAAGGGCCACGGCATCATGTCCCACATCTTCAAGGAATACGGCCTGCACAAAGGCGACATCCCGACGCGCAACAACGGCGTGTTGGTAGCCATGGAGCAAGGGATCAGCACCAGCTACTCCCTGGAAACCATTCAGGAACGCGGCCGCCTCTTCATTGGGCCTCAGGCCGAAGTTTATGAAGGCATGATCATCGGCGAAAATGCACGTCCCGACGACATGCCAGTGAATCCTTGCCGCGCCAAGAAGCTGAGCAACATGCGTTCGACTGGTGACGGCAAAGGCATCTCGCTGGCGCCTCCCCTGGTCATGACTTTGGAGCGCTCCCTCGAATACATCGCTCCCGATGAATACGTGGAAGTCACTCCGAAATCATTGCGCCTGCGCAAGAAACTCCTCGATGCGACCGCTCGCAAGCGTTCCGCGCCGAAGGTTGGCTAAACGCAGATCCTTTTAAAAAGGGCGGGCTCAATCGAGCCCGCCCTTTTTTGTAAAGAAGTGCGACCGAACAGATTCGACACAAAGCCATTTCGGCAAATCGCAGGACTTTTTCCTTGTCCCCGGACAGAGCTTGGCAAGTTACAGACTGTATGACTTTCGTTAGAGCCTCTTTTAGTTACCTACTTCTGCTTGCCTCTCCTGTCCTGGCACAATTCACTGTGCTGGAGCCGCCCCGCGGATGGACTACTATCGATGGCAAACCATTCCCCGCAACGCTGTTACAATTCGATGGCACGACAGCGCTATTCAAAATGGCTAACGGCACCCAGGCCCAGGCACCACTGGCCAAGCTGAGCGCCGAGGATCAGGCATACATCGGCGCGTGGCTTAAAAAACAGCCGATTAAAACCAACACGCCCGACGTCGTCGGCGTGGATTTCAACTCACTCAAAACCGAGGTGGTGAGCGAGGATGCTGTGGCGGAAAAGTTCGTCTATCGCACGCCGCACTTCGAGTTCGAGTCGCAGGGGAAATTCAGCCAGACGCTCCTACGGGAAGTGGCCGGGGATTTCGAAGCCACCTATGAACTCCTGAAGGTGTTGCCGTGGAATATTGAGCCGCGCCCGCCTTCGGGGGACTACTTTCACGCCCGGCTATTCAAGGATCGCGCGGCCTACATCTCGGCCGGCGGTGTGCCGAATAGCGCGGGCATCTATCAATCCGGCATAGAGGCGTTTCTGGTGCCGTTCGAGAGCATGGGCCTGAAGCTCTCGGGCAAGACCTACACCAAAGGCCGGGACTTCGATTCAAGCACGATGGTGCATGAGCTCACTCATCAGATGATGCATTTCTGGCTCCAGATCCTGCCTCAATGGGTCGTGGAAGGCACCGCCGAATATACCAACAATCTCCCGCTCAGCAGCGGCCGATTCCGTATCTCAGCGGCCAAGACTGGGCTCAAGGATTATGTCTCCTTCCTTAAAAAGCGCGCCGTGGGCGGTGTGCCTGAGCCGTTCCCTCTCGAGAAGCTCTTTGATATCAGCAGCGAGGAATGGATGGCGACGCTCAAGAAAGATCCGACCTCCTCGCATCGTCTATATTTCACCTCCTATCTGTTAGTTTATTACTTCATGCACTTAGATGGAAAGGGCGACAGCCAGCGTTTCCTGCATTATTTCCGAGAGATCCAATGTCAGCGCAAAGAGATGGAAAACTATCGGGCCGCCATGACTGAATTCTTCAAGAAACCTGGTGTAAAGGACAACGGGAATGGCACATACAGCTACAGCAACGACATCACCCCCCCGAAAGCGCCTGCATACATGCTCACACCTGACGCAAAGACAGCTTTCCAAGAAAAAACACTTGAAATCCTTCTGGATGGCAGGACTGAAGCCGATCTAATGAAAGAAATTCGCGCTGCCTATTCACGACTAGGCATCAAGTTATAACATCTAATTAGTTAGATGAGATCGAGGCTTCCTGAAGCCGCAATTCAAAGTCAGGGCCTACGAATCTAAATTGCTCGGCGAATTTTAGGCTCTTCGCTGTTTCGAGTGGGTGAACGGCTTCTGCTGTTGGGACCGGAGGAGACTGTCGATGAACGTAATGCCTAGCACACTCTGCGGCTCTGCGACTTTGCGTTAAATTCTCATGCGTTAAGCCGAAGGCCGAGGG
>JAYTYG010000521.1:0-7875 GCA_043742585.1 Spartobacteria bacterium | reverse complement strand
CCGGGACGAATTGGCCGCCGTTTTGGGCGGGCTGCGTGGCGTCTCCGAGTCGGCGTTTGAGCAGGTTCAAGAGCTGATCCGGCCCGTGCCGAGGCAATCAATTTTCGGGCATTGGAAAATGCTCATCAAGGGGCTGGTTGCATTTTATTCCGGCGATGTGGCCAAGGCCGGGGCGCTCTTCGGTCAGTTGCCACCCGGCACCACGCCCTCGCGTGTGGCGCGGTCCTTTGGCCCTTTTCTCGGAGAGCCGTTCCCGAGTGAAATTGAGGAACGCGACGCGGCGATTGCGATCGCCTGTCAGTTGGCGGGACAGGCGGCGGTTGTGCCCGCGCTTTCAAGTGCGAACCGACTTTGGCTAAAGAGCCGGTTTACTGAATCCTATCGGCAACTGAGCGGGGTGGCGGGATTCCCGTCGGAGGCGCTGGATCTGATGGGAGCGTTGAGCGATTTTTACTATAAAATATACTCATCGTTTGATCGTAAAACGTATTGGGAGTATGTTAACGAATTTGACCGGATGGTATGCGCCCCCGGGTTCGGATCGAACCCAGTTGAAGCGCGCATGGTTTTCCGCATGCTTGGGGTCGAGGCCTTGCGGGATTTTGAGCACGCGCCGTTTGAGGAACTCTGGCGAGCCTACCTCAAGTGGACGCCTAAGGAGGATCCGCTTAAGCCCAAGATGGCGTCGCTGATTCTCGAGCGAGTGGGAGCTGCCTACGCGGAGCCCTGGGCGGATTCGTATGAATACGAGCCCGGTGACGCGCTGCTGGATGGCAAGCAGGCGATCGTTCTTTTCAAGGAAAGCATTGCGTCGGATGGTTCAAATCTCAGTGCGCATTGCAGGCTGCTCGATCTCTACGAGACTTTCGGAAAGGCGCCGGAACGCAACCGCTTGCTGGATGTGATGACTCGCGCGTTCCCGAGGGAAAAGCGAGTTCTGTTGAGAGCCGGCCGGGAGTGCGTGGAGCGCAAGGCCTGGGTCAAAGGGCTCGATTACCTTGAGAGCGCGCATGAGCTGGATCGGATTGACCCGGCGATTCTGCAGGAGTTGGTTAAGGGGCTGACTGGCATGGCCCGCCAGCATTATGAAAAGGGGGCTCTTGAGAAGGGGCGCCGGAGTTTTGCGCGGGCGATGGAACACGGGCTCGAAAGCAAAGGCGATTTCGATCGGGGGCTGGCCTTTATTCAGAGTCGGCAGGCGGTTTTGGAGAAGATTCACGGGGACGTGGCCGCTGGGGAGTCGCTGATGGAAGCGTCGCTCCGGGCGGGCGTTGCGCCGGTGGTGTTGGAGTTGTTCGTGCACTGTTATTTCCGGATTTTTGGGAGCAAGGTCAAAAAGAAGGGAGTCAGTTTGGGCGGGCCAGGAACGGGGCCGCGTCCGACACAGGCGAGCGAGCGCAAGGAGCTTTATCTAGCGTTGAAATATATCAGGAGTCGCGAGCCGGGCCTGGATTTGAAGGAGGAAACCAATTTCGTGATAAAATGCCTGGCGCCAGCGGCTGCCGAGGCATTTTCGGAGGACGAGGCGGCAGCGTTGATCGGGTTAATGAAGAATGATGCGGCGTTTAGAGAAGTTTCAATCCGACTGTTGGTGGAGGCTATTGAGCGGGATCCTTTGAGCCCGCGGTTCCGGTTCCTGCGTCTGAACGGGCTGGCGCGTGGTCGGATTCGCCCGGATCAAGTGAAAGAGCTCCAGTCGATTCTCGCCGAGGCCATTCTGCGATCCGACACGGAATCTGCGCGGCTCGCTGAAAATGCGCTGAACTCCGTGCCGCGCGGTATCGATCCGAGCAGTTTTGAGTCGTCGATTGACGGCGACGATTTTGAGGAAGAAGAAGTCGTAGATGGCATATCGGGAATGATTTCGGCGTTCCTGAGTGAGTCGAAGAAGGATATGGAAAACCTAACGGCCGCCGAGTTTGCGGCGTTTCGCAAAAAAGCCCTCCGGGTGATTCCGGTTAATCTTTTTAACGAACTTTTCGCCAAATTCATGCCCGGGAAACCTAAAAAGACGGTGCCGGCAGCCACTCCGAAGTCTGAACAGCCCGAGATTTTTTGAGCTATGAATCCTTTTTTAATTCTTAAACTGCCGGCTTCCGCCACCGATGCCGAAATCCGGCGCGCCTATCTCGACGGGGTCCGGGAGTTTCCGCCGGAGCGCGACAGCGCCCGGTTTCAGGCCATTTCACAAGCTTACGAGCAGATCCGCGATGAGTTGAGTCGGCTTCAATACAGGTTGTTCGACCGGACTCCTCCCGGGGCTACGCCTGCGGACGTCGTGCAGAAGTTTTGTGCGGCGGGGCCCTTGCCAAAGCCGCTGGATTTCGAAAAATTGAAAGTTTTACTGCGCGCATGTTTGATAAAATAGAAGGACCCGAATCAGAAAAGCCCGAGTCCAAAGACTTGGAATCCAAAGACTTGGAGCACGAGGAGTCTGAGGAGTCTGAGGAGTCTGAAGAGCACGAGGAGTCTGAGGAGACCGATGAGTCTGAGGAGCACGAGGAATCCGAGGAATCTGAATACGAGCCGCAGGCTGAGCGGGACGAGGAGCTTGAGACTTGGAAAGACGAGCTCCGAGCGGATTTCGAGGATTGGCTGGAAAGCGTCGATGCGATCCCGGAGCCCGAAGAGGAGGCGCGCGAGGAGGCTGACCACTATTCAGTGTATGCGGAGCTGACGGCGTTGCGGAACGAGAGTCGGCGAGGAAACCGGAAGTCGGCTGAGGTTTTCAGCCAGTTCGGCGAGAGCTTGAGCCAGTTTCAGGATGAGATTAAACGATTGCGCGAACAGTTGATTCGCCTGGAGGCCGCGCAAGCAGGGCCCGGGGCTGATCTGCCGCGCTCCCACAGCCTCGGACTGGTGGAGGTCCTGGATCGGGTACACAGGCTTTTAGCCGCTTTGGAGCGGGCCCCGGAGTTGGGTCCGGTGGCGTCATATTTTGCGCGGCCATTGTTGGTGGCGTGGGATAGTGTGCGGCAGGGATTCTCGATTCTGGCCACCCATGTGGAGAAGCTCCTTGCACATTCCGGGATCGAACGGATGCAGACTTTGGGGTTGGCCTTTGATCCGGTGTGCATGGTGGCGGTGGCTTTGGTCCCGAGCGCCGAGTGCGTGGCGAATATCGTGGTGGAGGAAAATTCAGCAGGCTACCGCAGGCGCGGGGAGGTGTTGCGTCCGGCGGAAGTGAAAATCAGCAAACTCATAACTAGTGTTACATGAACGAAATTATTGTCGGAATTGATCTTGGTACTACAAATTCAGCGATCGCCTATGTGAAGGATGGTGTGCCTGAGATTATTCCCATCGATGGACAGCCTACGATGCCGTCCTGCGTTGGGATTGACGTTAACGGAAAGCTGATCGTGGGTCAGGCTGCGCGGAACATGCTCGTGGCGGCGCCAGATTCCACGGTGCTTTCCATCAAGCGCAAGATGGGGGAGTCGAGCAAGGTGACGCTCTCCGGCCAGGAATTCAGCCCGGAGGAGATTTCGTCGTTTATATTGCGGAAGCTGAAGGAGGAGGCGGAGAAGTTTTTGGGGCAGCCTGTGCGCAAAGCGGTGATCACGGTGCCGGCCTTTTTCGATGCGAGTCAGCGCAAGGCAACGCAGAACGCCGGGGCGCTTGCGGACTTGGAGGTGGTGCGGATCATCAATGAACCGACGGCGGCGGCGCTGGCGTATGAAGCTGGGCATTCTGATAACGAAAAATTGCTCGTGTATGATTTGGGTGGTGGAACATTCGATGTCTCCGTCGTGGTGATTGAAAACGGAGTGGTGGAAGTGCTCTCCAGTCACGGCGATACGCATCTTGGCGGAGATGATTTTGATCAACTGCTGGTGCAGCACGTGGTCGACGCGTTTCATGCCCAGCATAAGATTTTCCTGAGTGAGGATCCCAAGGCGATGCGCCGCCTCAAGCTGATCCTGGAGCGGGCCAAGTGCACGATGAGCGATGAGCCGTTCGTTCAGATCCGGGAGGAATACATCCACGGGGATCTGCATCTGGAGGTGGAAATCCAGCGGAGCGAGTTTGAGGAGATGATCGAGCCGTATCTACGGAAGACGATCGATTGTATCCACAAAAGTCTTCAGGATGCGCGGCTGTTGCCTGGCGATATTGCGAAGGTGATGCTCGTGGGCGGAGCCACGCGGACGCCGCTGGTGCACGAGCTTATCGAGGAGAATCTGAGTATTGAGCCGCGCTGGGAGATCAATCCTGATTTGATCGTGGCGCTTGGGGCCAGCATTTCGGCGGCGGGCATGGCGGGGGAAAAGAGCAAGGCGATCCTGGTGGACATCAGCGCGCATTCGTTCGGGATCGAGGCGCTGACCTATACGCCCGATGGAGGGGAATTGGTCAACACTTCCATCATTCATCGCGGGACGCCGCTGCCGGTCAGCAAGTCGGAGATATTCAGCACGGCGCGGGACAATCAGAAGGAGGTGGACGTCAAGGTGTATGAAGGGGAGCAGCGGATCCCGATGGAGAACAATTTTATCGGGCAATTTCGGGTCACAGGACTGAGTGACGTGCCTGCTGGAAATGAGCTTGTGGTCATGTTGAATCTCGATCTCAACGGGATGCTCACGGTGACGGCCACGGAGCGGTTGACCGGGTTAAAGAAGAGCGTGACGCTCGATACGCGGGGTGAAAAAACCCACTTTAATTTGGAGGCCGCTCGCGAAAATATCTCCGGGCTTGTGACGCGAGTCGATGCCGATGGGGAACTTGAAATCGTGGACGCCGGAGAGGTCGCGAAGGATTCGGCGGCGCTTCTGGGTTCGGCCAGGGATCTTCGCAAACGGGCGGAGGCATTGCTCAAAAATGGCGCCAGCGAGGAGGATGCGACTGAGATTCGCGAGATTTTGAGCAAGAGCGAGGAAGCGATTAAGAGCCGCGATCTGGAGCATCTTGAGACCCTCAATGAATCGCTTAGCGACATCGTCTTTTATCTGGAGGAGTAGCCGGTTCTCTGCGGAGCGCCCGTCCGATTTTGTTCATGGAAATTTCCTGCCCATCCTGCGGTAAACTCACTCAAGCGAGCGACTGCCCGCGCTGCGCCTGCGAACTCGGAGATCTTTTTGAGATTCGCGGCGCGGCAGGGATCGCGGTGGCGCGGGCGGCTCAAAGTCTGAGGCAGGGCGAAGCCAATGTGGCGCTGGATTATGCCAGCGAAGCCTGGGCGCTGCGCCACAGCGAGGAGGCGGCTCGGATCGGCGTTTTGGCCTGCGTCGCGATGCATGACTTCCCTGCGGCCCAGGCCTGGCGTCGGCGGGTGGGCAGCGTAAAGAGCGGTTGAAAGCGCGCTTGGTTGCGCCTGAAAGCGGCGCTGGGAGCTAAAAGCAGGAGTGAGCCTGCAGGAAAGAGTATCGAACTCATTTAACCGCAGAAGTCACAGAGACGAGAAACCCAGAGATTCTTTGGGCTCTCTGTGGTTTCTGCGGTTTTTATTTCCGGGTTAAGTTAATAGGCGGGCAGGCCGTCGTCGATGGGGGGCACCAGGACGGGAATGGCGCCGAAGGTGCGTTCATCGAGCCAGAGGGCTTGCCGACAAAAGAGAAAGCGGGCGTGGCCGAAGTTCTTCCAGCCTGCGGCCTCGGCCAGGGCCTGCATTTCGGCGAAGGAGAAGGCGCGCTTGGCCGAGAGTCGGCCATCATAGCGGGTCATGGGATCCGTATAGATCCATTGTGTGACAGCCCAGACGCCCAATGTGGTCTGGGCGCTGCGCTCCAGATCGGTGACCAGGACGAAGCGATGTGAGAGTTGCCGGCAACGGCGCAGTATCGTGGCGGCATCTTCTTCGCTGAAATGGTGGAGAGCCAGGGAGCAGCAGACCAAGTCGTAGGTGGTGGGGCTTTCGTAGCGCAGGGCGTCGTCGTGCACGAAACGAATTTCGGGGTAGTCGACGCTGTGTTTACGGGCAATCTCGAGCGTGGAGGGATGGGCGTCGAGCGCATCGATTTGCAGCGTAATGCCGCGGGTGCGTGCCCAGTCGGCCATGACCCGGGGAATATCCCCCGAACCGGTGGCCAGATCCAGCACCCGGTAGCGGCGGTCGCGCTGCAGCCAGGCGGACAGAAACCGGCGGATGATCCGGTGGCTGCCGAAATAGCGATTCAGGCCTACGAGATTGCGCAGGTCTTTTTCCAGCTCGTCGCTGACGGGCTGTGGACGGTCCATCAGCTCGGGTTCATCCTTGTCGAAAGCACGTTTCATCGAGGCTGGGGCTGGGATCTTTCTCTCATGGACGGAATCGCTCGTGGCTGCGTTGTGTCAGGCGGCCATTGCCAGAAGGGCCAGCATGCGGCCCGTGCGACCGTGCTCGGCCCGATACGAATAATAAAGCGCTGGATGGCTGGCGGTGCATGTCCCAGGGTCGAATACTTGCTCGATTCCGGCGGCCTGACATTGCTGGACGATTTCGGCGGCGAAGTCGGTCTCAAAGTGGGGCGGCCGTATACACGGGCTGAGCTGGGCGATCATGCGCTCCGGGCGGCAGCCGAAGTCCTGGATCATTTTGGCGATGGCCCCGGAGGCGATTCCTAGTTGGGTGCCTTTGCGCCCCGAGTGGAGCAGGGCGATGACGCGTTGAATCGGGTCAAAGAGATAGATCGCGCAGCAGTCAGCCACATAAATGCCCAGTGCGATTCCGGGTGTGGCCGTGATAAGCCCGTCGACGCCGGGAATCATCGTGGGACTGAGCTGGTCGACCGTGGCCAGGGCTTGGCCATGAATTTGCTCGCCAAAGATCACTCGAAATTCTGAGCCGATCCCCAATCGTGCGCGGGCGAGCGCATGGGGCTGCGCAAGTCGCTCAAGCGCCGCGACCCGGTCCACAGCGATCTCAAGCCCCGGCTCCCGGCCGATGAAGCCATGGCGCAGGCCTTCGATATGTTCAAGCGCAGCGAAGCGCTCTGTGAAACATTTACTTGGCACTTGGCTTAGTTTTGGCTTCCGCTGGTTTCACAGTGGTTGGCTTTTGGGGCGGCTTTTGGGGCGCCGTCATTTTGGGGGCCGGCGGCGCGGACTTGGCGTTGTAGGTGGGTTTTTGGGAAATGGGATCGTGGAAAGCCTCGCTGTAGACGGTGTCGGTGGCGGTGGCGCGGTCGAACTCAGTGAGGGACTTATTGTAATCGGCCTGAGCTTCGAGCTTGGTGATCTGGGCGCGAGTGAGAGCGACCCTGGCATCGAGGACATCGAGTTGGGTGCCAGCGCCGGCATCCAGGCGTTCGGTGGAGAGGCGAAGAGCTTCGACCGCCTGCTCGACGTTCTTTTGCTGGCTTTGAATGGTTTCGCGCGCCTGCTGGAGAGAGGCGTAGGCTTTCTGGACTTCGAGTTCGACCTGCTGAACGCTGTCGTCGTAGTTGACTTTGGCCGACTCCAGTTTGGCTCGCGCCTGTTGGGTTCGGCCGTAGGTGGCCAGGCCGTCGAAAATCTGCCAGCTCCCGGTGACGCCAAAGAACCAGCCATTGACGACCTTGCCCAAATCGTCGCTGAGTCGTGAGTTTCGGAATTCGTAACCGCCATCGAAATCGAGTCGGGGTTTATAGCCAGCGAGAGCCACCTTGATTTGTTCCGCCTCGATGAGGATGTTTTGACGTTGCACTTTGAGGAACGGGCGGCGTTCAAGGGCGAGAAGAAGAGAGCGATTCAAGCTGAAGTCGCGATACGGGGTGGCGAGCTCGCCCACGGCGTAAAATGAGGGCTTCCCGTTGGGGCCGGGAGCCAGGCCCAATGTTTTCGCCAATTCCAGTTCGGCAATCAGGTAGTTGTTGCGGGCCCGGATGAGGTTGGGGCGCACGTTGGAGAGTTCCACTTCGGCGCGTAAGACGTTAAAGCGCGGCACGGTGCCGGCATCGAATCGGTTCTGCTGGT
>JAYTYG010000520.1:0-1819 GCA_043742585.1 Spartobacteria bacterium | reverse complement strand
GGCGTGCTTGAACCTGCACGCCTCGCTGCTGCCCAGGCATCGCGGGGCGGCCCCGATTCACGCGGCGATCGAAGCCGGCGACCGGGAGACGGGCATGACGGTGATGTATATGAGCGAGGGGCTGGACACGGGCGATGTCCTGCTCGAAAAACGCTTGAAAATCGGGCGGCGGGAAACCACAGGGGAATTGCACGACCGCCTGGCCGCCGTGGCACCGCAGGCTCTGAGCGCGGCGTTGACTCTGCTCAAGCAGGGCGCCGCCCCGCGTGTGGCCCAGGATAATTCCCTGGCCACCTACGCCGCCAAGCTCAGCCGCGAGAACGGCGAGATTCTTTGGACCGCGACCCGCGAGGAAATCGACCGCAAAATCCGCGCGATGAATCCCTGGCCGGCAGCTCACACTTATCTCCCCACGGCCGAGGGACCCCGGAAATTGAAAGTATTCTCCTCGATTCTCCACAGCCGCGCGCTGGGAACTCCAGGTCAGGTGGCGCGGGCGGACAAAAACGGGATCCTGGTGGCCGCCGCGCAAGGCGGGGTGCTGCTGCGCGAGGTTCAGTTGGAAGGTAAAAAACGCATGAGCGCCCGCGATTTTCTCCTGGGAAACCCCCTGCCCGCAGGCACCCCCTTGGGAGAGAAGTGAACGACCCCAAGGCACAGCGACAGCTCGATAAGCTGGTCACTCAGTTGCGCGCCTGCACGCTTTGCCCAAAAATGCATCGCCCCGCTGTTTCAGGCGGCGCCATTCTCAGCCCCATCATGACCGTCGGCCAGGCGCCCGGCGGCAAAGAGCCCGTGCTCGGACGCCCCTTTGCCTGGACCGCCGGCCGCACGCTCTTTCGTTGGTTCGAACGAGCCAGCGGCCTGTCCGAGGCGCAATTCCGCGCCGCGATTTATATGGCGGCTGTTTGTCGTTGTTTCCCTGGGAAAAACGCCACCGGCGGGGATCGCGTCCCCGACAGCACTGAGATCCTCACCTGCGGCCGTTGGCTGGACGCCGAGCTCAAAATCCTCCGGCCACGCCTGGTGATCCCGATCGGGAAACTGGCGATAGGCCAGTTTTTACCGACCGGCAAGCTGGCCGACTGCATCGGCAAACGATTTACAGTCGAACGCCTGGGTCAAACATTCGACGTCGTCCCGCTACCGCATCCCTCCGGCGCATCGACGTGGCACCGGATGGAGCCCGGCCTGAGCTTACTCCGAGAGGCGATGGCCGAGATAATCGGGCATCCCGCGTGGACCGAGCACATTCAGGAGCGCAGCGAGCCGATCCAATCAGCCACCTTGGCCGCCAAGACCGGGTCGTTGCGTTCGGCCACGTAATAAATGTTGGTGAGCGCGCGGAGCAGGATCTGCCTGGGCGTGGCGGCAAGCAGGTGCTCAGAACGGAGCGTCAGGTTTTGCTGGCGCATGAGGGCGCGGCACTCATCCAGGCTGACCCGGCATCCGCCATGGAACGGGTCGAAAAAGATCTCTTCATGGCGCACCATGAAATGACCGGGCAACCCCACGCCATCGAGCCAAAGCCCGGCGCGGCGCGCCACGAGAATGTAGACGATCGAGAGCGAAATCGGGATGCCCAAACCCGACTCGATGACCTGCGGCAGCAGTGAGTTATCGAGATTGTAATAATCCTCCTCATTGCCCCGGAGCCGGACTTCTTCGCTGAGATATTCGGAAAGGGTTTCGACCCGATCCAAGGCTGTGCTGGCCTTGGTCAGGCGACGCGCCACTTCGGCGCCCCATTTGTCGAGGAGCTGACGTGGCTCGACAAAGGCGTCGCCGGGACTGAAGGCGGCGGCCAAGCGCCAGACCG
>JAYTYG010000519.1:0-3617 GCA_043742585.1 Spartobacteria bacterium | reverse complement strand
ATAAAATCTATAACTAATGGTGTGGCGGCATCCCGTGGCTCGTCACTGAACGAAATTGTGGGCTCAACCAGCGTTTGCCGGAGTCGAGGGTCCACACGGGGCGCCCGGGCGTAATCGCCCCGGGATATATAGTCGAAGCGCCCCATTTGCCAGCCCTACTTCTTGGGGATTTTCCTCAATGTATATGCCAGGTGCGGGTTCAGCGGTTTAGCCCCCGCAGCCGAATTAACGCGATCAAAGTGTAAGTCGTAGACGAAGTTTTCTTTTAGATTAGGCAACTCGATCTCGGCCGTTTTGCCCCCATTACTGAGGGTTACTTTACTGGGAATGTCAGCCGCCTTTTCCATCTGCGGCGAGCCATACGCGATATGATACGCGTAGGTATAGTGTTCCACGGCCCAGAGACTCGGATCGCTCGCGCCCGCAGCTAGTGGCTCGGTGAAATCCACACGAAAACCCTTCGGCGTCACGTGAATGTCCAGCGGATCGAACGGCAACGCGCCCATCGGTTTTAGCGCGACGAGCCCCTCAGAGCCGGCCCAGGAAAGATGGGTGCGGCCTATATACAGCGTGTCACCGCTGAAAGCCAGGCGATGCAGGCCACGCGTCAACGCCGCGCTATCAATAAGATTAACACAGCCCCCCTGCCAGACTCCCTCGACTTCCTCCAACAATACCCGCAGCAACCGCGGCGAATTCATTTCACCAACCAACACTTGCCCCCCAAACGCTCCCCACGCCGGCGTCTTGGGAATCAGCACCTCCGCCGTGGGCGAGTTGGCGTAAATGTTATGCGGAAACCACACTGCTGCCGGAGTTCGCAATTGTTCCAAGCGGCTCACGGGCACTTTCAGCGGATCGACTCCATCCCAATCCTGGCGCCAAACCAAGCTCGCAGGGTGCCCATAAAAACCACCGGGTTTAACCACAAACAACTCGCTGGAGCCGCGCCAATCGCCCTCATTATCGGCCACCAAAAGATTGCCATGCCCATCGAATGCGATCCCATCCGGCGACCGGAAACCGGAAGCGAATGGAGTGGCTTGGCCGGTTTTGGGATCCACCTCCATGATCCAACCCCGCCACTGCGTGCGCGAATACATTCGGCCCGCAGCTCCGTTGACCTTTTTCCAGTTGGAATAGAAATCTTCCCGTGGCACCCCGACCGGAGACCATTCTCCGCGCACCTCCTGGCGCACGCTGGCTCCGTTTGAGGCCAGGTTCAGACCCACATACAGTTTCCCATTCGGGCCACGAGCCGGGCCAAACGCGAATTCATGATAGTTACCCGTCATCCCGAAATCGGCCCAGAGCGCCTCGTATTTATCCGCGACACCATCCCCGTCCGTGTCCCGCAACCGAGTCAACTCGGGCCGCTGCATCACCAGCAGTGACCCATCCTTTTCAGCTAAAAGCCCCAGCGGCTCGTGCAGCCCTTCCGCAAACAGTTTCCAGGACTGATCCCCGGGCGTATAGATATAGATTTCGCCGCGATGAAAGGCTGTCGCGATTCTGCCGTCGGCGAGCACAGCCAACCCGCCGACCTGGGGGTCCACTCCCGGCGGGTTGGCGATCTTATCGACCTTATAATGCTTGGCGTATTGGACTTCAGTCGACTCCTCGATCGTCGGTGCGGCGATCCCGGTGGCGTGCAAAATCAGTGCGAAAGAAAGGGAGAGAGGCAAGGCTTTCATCGGGCTTAATCGGTCTTAGTTCTACTTTATTGCGTTTGTAAATATTCGGTGATCGCATCTCAATTCTTGAGGATTTAACGCGGAGCCGCAGAGATTCAGAACGGCCGGATAGTGCGCGGGCCGGTCGAAGGGGAAGTTATGAATGATGAGAATTCGCAGGCGCACCCTGTCACCTCCTCTTCCTGTTACCCCACTTAACAAAGTGGAATTAGTGCGTGCGGCTGAGCGTGAGCGTGAAGTCAGCCGCCTGGCTGGCGGAGAGGCTGAGCACCCCGTCTTTGAACTCGCCCACAGAGCTGCTCCATCGCCCTGTCTCGGAATTTTTCACCTGATAAAAAAGTGGCCCCGACAGTGCCGCAACCCGGTAATGCACGCTCAATACCGATTGCTTGGCATCGACCGTGATCTGTTCAAACACCTCGGCCTGGCCCGCCAGGTAATGAAACTCCGGGACACCGCCGCTGAGCGCGTATCCCAGAAATGTCACTTTTGGCGTCGGCGCATTGGCCTGGCCGAAATGGAAGGGAAACTCTTCCAAGGCCGCGCGCCACCAAGTATCGGCGCCAATTTTAGCGAGGCTGTTCCCGTTGCCCTTCCAATAATCACCCGCGTCAATGAAGCTGCCCTCCCAGACATAGCGCAACCGGCACTGCCCCGCATCCCAACAGAAGTTTTGGGTTCCGGGCAAAGCCACAGCGATAGCGGCCGGGCCGGCATCGGGCAGGAACATTCGTTGCACAAATGGCCGACGCCCTGCGCCCACGGACAAATTCTGAGCGGTATTGGGCGGAAGATTGGGATCTTTGTCCAACTGCGGAAGGGTCACGCCGGAGTAAATAGCCCCGTACATCACCATCCCGTGCCCAGGCATCGAGCAAACGTAGGGATACACACCCGGCGCAGCGGGCATCGTGAATTTTACTTCCCCGGTTTTTTCCGCTTCGAGCATGAAGCTATGCGCCAGAACATCCGCACTCACCGGGACAAAGTTTTGGGCCGACCCTTTCTCGCCCAGCGCCATCGCAGCGTCGACGATCGACTTCAGCTTCCCGGGATTGAGCACCAGGAAGTTATGCGTTTGGTGCGTGGTATCCCCGTTCTCCACTTGGATCGTTATCTCGTCCCCTGGCATCACCGAAATCCGCGGCGGGTCAAACCGCAGCCCGTCGCGCATCACGATATTAAACTCCAGCGCCGCGGGGCGTTTGAGCGGAATCACTTTATCCGCCGGCACTGCCGGGACTGCCGGGACTGCGGGGACTGCGGGGACTGCGGGGGCGACTGCTGCAGGAACGCCCGTCGGAGATTCTTGAGCCAGGCCGAGGCTGGTGAGCGCTAATGCAACGACGCCGAACGGGAACAATCTCATAGGGGACATGACGCGGGACAATGTGCAGAAAGCCAAGACTTGGCTAGTGCAGGCCTCCGCAATCGAGGCACTTTAAAAAGAGACGGACCATTTCAAAAAGCTGCCGGCTCAAAGTCACGCAAGGAGCGGCGATATCGCAGCCGCCCATTTATTTCCCTGCGACTTGCGTTAAGCCCTTATTCCATCGGCACGCGGCTCATAGCCAGCCCCGGGCGAACTGATGCCGCTTCCAATTCCCGCGTTCACCTTTAATTTATCCCGATGCCAACCGACCCGAGATTTGAAAACGCCTTGCATCGGATCGATGCAGAGAACTCGCGGGACCCGAACCAAATAATAGTCGATGGCGTCGCACAGCCGCGGGAACTCATCTACGCGCAGCGCCTCAGCGCGTGGGTCCTGCAACTTTGCCCGGCGGCCTCCGAGACCCTGCGCCTCGCCGCCCGCAGTCAGCATCTTTGCCGCTGGCTGATCCCCCGCAACTCTTACGAAATGACCCGCGCCGGTTACTTGCGATGGCGCAGCGAGCTGAAGAAATTTCACGCCGAGCGAAG
>JAYTYG010000518.1:0-3249 GCA_043742585.1 Spartobacteria bacterium | reverse complement strand
GGCGAAGACGTGCTCATCCAACTCCAGGCACATCCCGATTTACGCCAAATCCCGGTCGTCATGGTCAGCGCAGAAGCCATGAGCGAACGCGTGGCCATGCTCTTATCCAAAGGCGCCCGCGATTTTCTGACCAAACCTTACCGCGTCTCGGATTTCTTTGGCATTCTGGACAAAACCCTCCTGCTTTCGACTGCCGCTGGCATAAGGACTTAACGCAGAGAATATTTAACCGCAAAGCCCGCAGAGACTCCCTGTGTTCTCTGCGGCTACCATTCCGGGGATGCGGTTCAACCCGAGCCCCGAAGGCTCCTCTTTATTCATCCTTCATAATTTCCATGAACCTTCCCAAGCGCATTACCGCGCAACTTCTGTGCGCCCTGGCAATGCTGGCGCTTGCAGGCTGTGCCTCCACACCTCCCGAAAAAGTCGTCACCAGCGAAATGCGAAAGGACGTTAAGAGCGACTTCGACCTTCGGATTGAGCAACTCACCGAGCTCGAACGTCGACTGGCACACGTCGACACCGGAACACAGTTGGTTCAAATCCTGGAGTTCCTCGGCACCTCGTCGCACTCGGCGTATGAGCGCAACAAGCTCCTACTCGAGCGTTACCCGGCGCTGCGGGTGAAGGCCAATGATCAATTGCCTCCAGGCATTCGCCCGGAGTTCGAACGCGGCCAAAGGCTCCTGCGGGAAAAGGCATACGTCTGCATCAGCCTCAAAACGGAAATCGACCGGTTCAAATCGCAGCCCGACGTGCAGAAGGCGATGCTGCGTCTGCGCCCCGCACACTAACCCCTTGCCAGTGAACGAACAGGAAGCCACCACGGACTCCGCAGCCGCCCGCCTTTGCCAAGCTTGCGGGATGTGTTGCAGCGGGGTCATGTTCCACCTGGTCCAGTTACAACCGGCGGATTCGCTCAAAGCCCTGGCGGCGCTCGGCTTGAAGCTCAAGCGCAAGCACAAGAAAGTCTATATCCAGCAGCCTTGCGTCGCCTATCGCCAGTCCCAGTGCTCCATTTATCTCCTCCGCCCGCAGCGCTGCCGGATTTTTGAATGCCGCCAATTGCAGCGCCTTGCCGCCGGAGAAATCTCGGAATCTCAAGCCGCCGAAAAGATCCAGACCGCGCTCCAGCAAGTCAGCCATGTCCAAACGCTGCTCGCGCAGTCCGGGCAGACCAATCCCAAACGACCGCTCAGCAAGCGTTACGAGAAGATCACGGCCGAACCCGTGGACCACACAGCAGGGGAGGCAGCCGTGCAACTCCGCACAGAGCTCACCCAGGTCATGGAGGAGCTCGACGCGTTACTGGCCAGTGATTTCCGGATAGTTTAACAACGCTACTCGCCCAGAAGCCGGATGCCTGGCTTCTCGAAAGCGATTTGCCGATCCCGAAACAATGCCCCGAGCGCTTGCTTGAACGCTTTCTTGCTCGTCCCAAACGCCGCCCGAATCGCTTCCGGCGAGCTTTGATCATCGAACTCCAGTTGGCCTTGATTGGCCTTGAGCGCGTCCACGATTTGCTCCGTGAGCGCGCCCACTCGCTGATAGCCGGCGGGATTCAGCGCCAGATCGATCTTCCCGCCGGGCCGGATCAACCGCACATAGCCCGACAAGCGGCGTCCGATATCGAGCGGAACGGAAAGGTCACTATGATAAAGCAATCCCCAATGGGTGTTCTCCACGATGGCTTTGTAGCCCAAGGGCGTTTCCCCGACGATGAGCAGCTGGACCGCCTGCCCCTCGGTAAACGGGGGTTCGCTCAGATCCAGAAAACGATTGAGGTGCGTGCTGGCGAAGAGCCGGCCGGTCTTTGGATCCAGCAGCACATGCGCCACCACAAATTGGCCGCGCATGACCCGGTGCGCTTGCTCGCGAATGGGCAGGAGCAAGTCCTTGCTCAAGCCCCAGTCTAAAAACGCGCCCATCTGCGCGCTGACACTGACCACCTTGAGCGAGGCGAAATCGCCCACCATGGCCCGCGGGATCTCGGTCGTGGCCACCAGACGATCCTCGGAATCCCTGTATACAAACACGCTCAGGGACGAGCCCAGCTCGCAGCCTTTTGGAATATAACGACCGGGCAACAGTATTTGCCCGAGGCTTTCTCCATCGAGATAGAGGCCCGAAGCAGTTTCGCGAATAACGCGCAGTGAATTTCTTTGACCAATGGCAACCATGAGAGCGCCAATATAGCCCCGATCGGCCGAGTGTAAGAGTCAATTCGCCACAACCAACGGCAGGCCGCTGTTCGATAACAAGGATAAGTGGGTCTGGGATGGGGCACCCCAAGGGCGTTTATAAACTACCGTATATAACCTGCCGTAGATAACCTGCCGTACGTGATGACGGCTTATTACCGGGAGCCGCGCTTTCACTTTAAACATCGAATCTTAAATCCGTGGCGATTCCATGATTCGACTGAAATAAAATCCTATGATGTCCTGGGCTATTACTTTCCTCATCTTCGCGCTGATTGCTGCAGGGCTCGGTCTTAGCGGGCTTGCCGGAGCGGCCACTTGGCTAGCGCAGTTACTCTTTGCGCTGTTTCTGATTCTCTGCACTGTGACTTACTTTTTCGGTCGCCGCCCCCGGTAGGTTAAACCACGCAAAGCGGCATCCGGTTCAGCGTTTGGCCCGTTCGGATTTTAACGCGGAGGCGCGTGGTAGGATAGATACTCCGCGCACCCAGCACTGGCGCCCATTGGCTATTAAACGCCTCCCCGCTCCGCTCCATCCGCAACTTCACGGGCTAACTTCATCGTCCACTTCGTCCATTCACCGCGCCGCCAAAAACCCGATCAACGTGCAAACGATCGCAGTGAAAGCCGCCACCAGCGATTCGCCAGCAACAAAGCCGGACGCAATCGGGATGGCGAAAGAGTCAGAGTTTTTCCGATTCCACTTCTCCCAGCCAAACACGATCAAGGCGCCGATGAGGAAGGAAAGACAGTTTTGAAAAGGTACGATCCAACCGAGTCCCAGCCCCATAGCCGATGGCATATAGGGCCTGATTTTCGGGAGGAGCTTCTCCACGATTGGCATCGCGGCGCCGAGCAGCGATCCGATCACAATGGCCCACAACGCCGAGACCGGCAGCATCCCCACCCCTTGAGTGAGCAGATCAGCCACAGCTTTCCACATTAAGGTCGCGGGCGGGTTGAACGCTTGGAGTTTCTCCCGGTTAGGCACCATCAAATACCAGGCAGGCACGACTGCAATCACACCGAAAAAAATACCACAGAATTG
>JAYTYG010000517.1:0-2133 GCA_043742585.1 Spartobacteria bacterium | reverse complement strand
GCCCGGCTGACCGCTTGCCCCTCGCGCACCAGGATCTCGTTCAAATGGCCGTAGAGCGAGTCCACGAACTGCGTTTGGCCATTCTCCACGTAGGCATGCCGGACAATGATCACGTTGCCCCAACCCAGCCGATAGTCCCGGGCAAACACCACAATCCCGTGCGCGGTGGAAAACACCGGGTCCCCGAAATCGGTGTCGCCGCCCCCGGCCCCGTTCCAGTCTTCGCCGAGATGCCCGTTTGGGCGAAAGCCGCGGGCTTTGTAATAGGGCTTGGAGGAGCCCCGACCGACCGGGCACTCGAACCCGTCGGCCAGACGGACCTGGGCGCTGTCCTCGGCGCAAGCGCGCAAGGCCAGGAGGCAAAGAAATGGGAGGGAAACAACCGGCCAGCGCATGGGTACCGGGAGTGTAATTGCGTAGGGTTGAGGCTGGCAACCCCCTGCTTATTTGGAGGAAAGCAGCGGGATCAGCAAAAGCACAGAGCCGAGGAGCATCCGGTAGAGGCCGAACCCGGTGAAGGTATGGGTCTGAATATATCGCAGCAGCCATTTGACGGCGATGAAGGACACAATGGCAGCGACCCCGGCGGCGAGGCCGAGCATGGCCCAATCTTCCTGGACGCCTGCGGCGACTGGATGCCGGAGTTCTTTAAAGGTCTTATAGGCGCCCACAGCGAGCAGCGTGGGAATGCCCACCAGGAATGAAAACTCGGTGGCCAGCACGCGGTTGGTGCCGAGGATCAAGGCGAACAAGATCGTCGCGCCTGAACGCGAGGCGCCGGGAAAGATCGCGGCCAGCAATTGCGCGGCGGCGACGGCGAGCACCACCGCCCAGGTAATATCGTTCTGGCTGGGACGCCCGTGCAACCAGCGTTCGACGATGACAAAAGCGCAGCCGCCAACCAGGAGAGCCCACGCCACTGGCCCGATGGATTCGGGGAGCTTGACGTGCATTTTATCCAGCACCAGACCGCCGACGCCGGTGATGAAAAAGGCGACGAAGATCTTCAACAGCAGATCCCGGCTCCGAGGCTCGCGCCATTGGCTGAGCATCAATAAACGGTCCGCGAACAGTGGTAAAACGGCCAGGACCGCGCCGCATTGGACTACGATGTTGAAAAGATCGCTCTGCCGGGGCAGCCAGTGTTCGGCGATCAATAAATGGCCGGTCGAAGAAACCGGGAGAAATTCGGTGAGCCCCTCAACGATGCCAAGGAGCATGGCCACCAGCCACGTGGGTAACATGTGCGGAAATCTGCCGCAGAAGCCATTCTGCGAGCTGCGATGTCACAGCTCGGTTGGGCTTCTGCGCTGGAAATCTAGATGGCGCTGTCTCCGCGCTCTTCGGTGCGAATCCGGATGGCGTCTTCTATGGGCAGAATGAAAACTTTGCCGTCGCCAATTTTGCCGGTTTTGGCCGATTGCACGATGGCGTCCACGGCGCGTTGCACGCGGTCGTCGGCGACGACGATTTCGAACTTCACCTTGGGCAGAAAATCCACGGTGTATTCACTGCCGCGGTAGATTTCCGTATGCCCTTTTTGGCGGCCGAACCCTTTTACCTCGCTGACAGTCATGCCTTCTATGCCGATTTCGGCCAGAGCTTCTTTGACGTCCTCCATTTTGAAGGGTTTGATAATGGCCTCAATTTTTTTCATGCGGCCACATTGCTACCGCTTGCTCTTTAAATGGCAAGAGGCGAAGCGTGGGATTGCAAGCGGTGGGTGAGTTCTCTATCTCTGATTCTATTATCAGGCGGGGCGCGGTCGCCCGGGGATCCGTTCAGGCGGGGCGTGTCGGCCGGTGGCGCAGTTGGCTTTGTCTAATGTTTTCTAATGTATTCGATGTGTTAACCTTTTGATGGCGCTTTGGTTTGGTGTCCTGACTCAGTTTTGCCGCTTTCTTATCCGCCCTTTTATCCGCTTTCTCTCATGCCGTTACTCGCCACTTGGATCCGTGAAAAAGATCAGCCGCTCTTTGAGCGGTTCTTTCGCTCCCACCCTCATGTGACCGTGCAAAACGCTCGCCTCGAGCCGGTCGATTTACTGGCCGTCGACGGATTGCTCGTCACAGGCGGACCGGATATCGACGCCCAATTTCATTGCGAGCCGGTCGGGGATGTCTCGAAAATCAT
>JAYTYG010000516.1:0-2275 GCA_043742585.1 Spartobacteria bacterium | reverse complement strand
ATGGGTCTGGTGCTGGGGTACGCCGGCGAGGTGTGCTGCTTTCAGGGAGCGATGGACTTCGCGGCTGACCTCGGAGGTGGCTTGCGGCCACCAACGCTGCTTGGCCAGACCGATGCCGTGTTCGCCCGTGATGACTCCATTCCAGGCCAGCACCTGGGCAAAAAGTTCGTCCAATGCCAGGCCCACCTGGGCGTGCACTTGCGCGTCTTCATGGTAGTTGGCGGCCATGATGTTGACGTGAATGTTGCCGTCCCCAGCGTGCCCGAAGCACGCCACCGGATAGCCGTATTTTTTGCGCAGGTAAGCCGCAAAATCCGCCAGCTCCACCAGTTTGCTGCGCGGCACCACGATGTCTTCGTTGAGTTTGGTTAGCCCCGTGGATTTCAGGGACTCGGAAAACTTGCGCCGCAGCTCCCAGAGCTTCTCCGCCGCCACTTCGCCCAGCGCGGTTTCCAAATGCAATGCGCCCAGGCCTTCAAGAAGTTTGGCCAGCGATTTGGCTTCGGATTTTACCGAGGCCGGCTGCCCGTCGAGGTCGATGAGGATGTGCCCGTCCCCGGCCGGCACGATGGCTTTGCCAAGATGCGCGCGCGCGGCTTTGAGGGTGAAGCTGTCGGCGATTTCAAGCGCGGCCGGGAGAAACCCGGCGCGGAAAACGGCCTGGACAGCATTAGCCGCCTGCTTAAACGTCTTAAAACTCGCCGAGAGACTGGCGCGCGCCGGCGGCAACGGGAGCAGTCGCAGGGTGGCTTCGGTGACCACGCCGAGGAGGCCCTCGGAGCCCACAAAGAGCCCGAGCAAGTCGAACCCGGTCTTGTTCTTGTGGGTGCGGCCGCCGGTGCGCAGGACGTCGCCGTTGGCGAGCACGACTTCGAGGCCCAACACGTATTGGCGGGTGACTCCGTATTTCAAACAGCGCGGGCCGCCGGCGTTGGTGGCGATGTTACCGCCGAGGCTGCATTCCTTGAGGCTGGCCGGATCCGGCGGGTAAAACAGCCCCTGTTTGCGGGCTTCCTGCGCAAACACGCCGGTGATGACTCCGGGCTCCACCACGCCGACACCGTCGGCAAAATGGATTTCCTTGATCCGGTTCATACGCGCCAGCGAGAGCGCGATGCCGCCCCGCGACGGGACGCAGCCGCCGACGTAGCCCGCGCCTGCGCCGCGCGGAGTGACTGGAATGCGCTTGGCTGAGGCGAATTTCATGAGCTTGGCAACCTGCTCGGTGGTCTCCGCAAAGACGACGACCTCGGGCGGGTGACTCGCAAACCAGCGGTCGGTGCTATGAATGGCGAGGGCTTCGGGCGCGGTGGTGACTGCGTCTTTTCCAAGAAGCCGGATGAGTTGGCTGGCGAGGGGCATGGTGGGGGAATTATGAAGGATGAATGATGAAGTATGAAGCTTCGGATTACGCAGGTGCGCTTAAACCCAAAGCTCGCGCCTTCCATTGGGCTCATCTCCGTTTCTTTGCTCTTGGCGGGAGCGGTGGGGGAATTATGAATGATGAATGATGAATGATGAAGGTTCGGAGAAAGCGGGCGCCATTAATCCCGAGGCTTCTCTGCGTTCATCCTTCATCCTTCATCATTCATAATTTGGACGCCGTTCGAGTTGAGCCTGTAAAGAGTCGGCGATGCGCCCCCTCCCATTCTTCCCCTTCATAATTCCTCGACGCTCTATGAAGGGGACGGGCAAAGTCAGCGCCTCATGATCATCAAGCCCAAAGTCCGCGGTTTTGTCTGTGTGACTGCCCATCCCGAAGGTTGCTCCGCCCATGTGCAACAACAGATTGATTTCGTCCACGCCAAAGGCCCGCTGAGCGCCGTGCCCAAGCGGGTGCTGGTGATCGGCGCCTCCACCGGCTACGGGTTGGCGAGCCGAATCGTCCCGGCCTTTGCTGGGGGCGCGGCGACGCTGGGTGTGTTTTTTGAGAAGCCCGGCGAAGAAGGCCGGACGGCCAGCGCAGGCTGGTATAACTCTGTGGCGTTTGAAAAGGCGGCTCATGCTGCGGGCTTGTATGCCAAGAGCATCAACGGCGATGCCTTCTCCGATGCCATCAAGGCCCAGGTCATCGAAACCATCAAGGCCGACCTCGGCCAGGTCGATGCGGTGATTTACAGCCTCGCCTCGCCCCGGCGCACCCATCCCAAAACCGGGGTGATTTCCAAGTCGACGCTCAAGCCGGTGGGCACGGCGTTTTCGGCGAAGACCGTGGACACCGACAAAGGGCCAGGTGGCACGCCTGCCGGGCGGGCTGTACCAGCGACGCCAGGCC
>JAYTYG010000515.1:0-2237 GCA_043742585.1 Spartobacteria bacterium | reverse complement strand
CCCTGTCACTTCCTCTTCCTGTTACCCCCCTTAACAAAGTGGAACTATCCTGCCGCCGAGATCATCCCAGCGCACAGCAGCTCGCCATTTTCATCGCTTGACTAAAGAAGGCTCGACCCTACTTTTTCGCCCCCAGCTCAGACGCCCGCCCGCACTGCAATGTTCCGACTCTTACTCGTCCGTTTCACCCTAATCACCGCCGCCATCACCCTCGGCAGCCAGCCCTTGCGCCTTGCCTCCGGGCAGGAAGTCCTCGACGGCATGGCCGCGGTCGTCAACGAAGACGTGATCACCTTCTCACAGGTGCGCGACCTGGTGGGCGCCAAGGAAAAGGGCATACGGGAAGCCTTCAAAGGCGCCGAGCTCATGGACAAGATCAAGGCCATCCGACTCCAGGCCATCAACGATCTCATCGACCGCCAGCTCATCCTGCAAGAGTTCAAAAAGAGCAAAGCCACCATTCCCGAGCACTTCATCGAAGACCGCATCAACACCATTACCCGGGAAGAATTCGGCGGCGATCGCTCCGCTTTCCTCCGCACCTTGGCGGCTCAAGGCTATTCCATCGACCGGTTCCGCCAGCTCGAAACCGACAAGATGATCGTCCAAGCCATGCGCGGGCAGTCCGTGAAGAGCGACGTGGCCGTCGCCGAAAACCAAATCACCACCTACTACAACCTGCACCGCGCTGAATACACCTCCGAAGAACAGGTCAAACTGCGCATGATCACCATCCGCAAACCCGCCGACGGCGGCGATGGCAGGCGAAAGATGATGGAAGAGATCCGCAAGAAGATCAACGAGGGCGCGGAATTCCCGGATTTGGCGAAAATGTATTCCGAGGACAGCAACCAGGAAGCCAGCGGCGACTGGGGCTGGGTCAACCGCAAAACCCTCAATGAAACCCTAACCAAAGCCGCGTTCTCACTCAAAGTCGGCCAGGTCAGTGAAATCGTCACCATCGACGGCAACTTTTACCTACTCCTGGCTGAGGCTAAAAAAAGCGCCGTCACCAAGCCCCAAGCCGAATTGCGGGATGAGATCGAAAAGAAGCTCATCCAGGAAGAACGGCAGAAGCGGCAAATGGAGTGGATCGCCAAGCTCCGCAAGAAAGCTTACATCAAGCTTTTCTAAGCCCCGCTGAGCGCTCGCAGTTTCAGCGCGCTTGTTTTACAGCCCACGACCCAAATCACTAGTCCTGCGGACAAAATCCCCTGCGTTCCATTGCACGCCGCCCTGCGCCCAGTCATCGGGATCACCCTGGGAGACCCTGCTGGCATTGGACCTGAAATCATCCAAAAAGCGCTGAGCTCCGGCCAACTCTCCGGCGACTTCGATTATCGGATCATCGGCGACGCCGCCTTGGCCACCCCCGGCTGCCCGGACGCCTCCGGTGCCCGCGCCGCCCACCTAGCCCTCGAAACCGCTCTCAGCCAGGCGCTCGCCGGCCAACTCGCCGCCGTCGTCACCGGCCCTGTCAGCAAGGCCCTCATGCAAGCCGTCGGGTTTCAATACCCAGGCCAGACCGAGTTTTTCGCCGACCGCTGCGGGGTGGAAAATTTCGCCATGCTACTCACCGGCGGCACCCTCACCGTGGCCCTGGTCACCGCCCACATTCCACTGCACCAAGTCGCCAGCGCATTGTGCCCGGAGGAAATCGTCCGCGTCGGTGGGCTATTGGTCGAGTTCCTCACACATCGCCGCCGGGGCGCGGCACCGCGCATCGCCGTTGCCGGGCTCAATCCCCATGCGGGAGAATCCGGCGCGCTCGGCAGCGAAGAGATCGAGATCATCGGGCCAGCCATCCAGACGCTGCGCCAATTATGGGGTGCCAAAGCCAGCTTTGAAGGACCCGTGTCGCCGGACACAGTTTTTTATCGGGCAGCTAACGGACAGTTCGACGGGGTGCTCTGCATGTATCACGACCAAGGGCTGATCCCGTTAAAACTCCACGCCTTCGACCAAGGGGTCAACGTCACGCTCGGCCTGCCTTTTCCCCGCACCAGTCCCGATCACGGCACAGCCTTCGAGATTGCCGGCAAAGGAATCGCCCGCGCCGACAGCATGATCGCCGCCATCCATCTGGCAGGACAGCTTGTACGGAATTATGAGGGATGAATGATGAAGTATGAATAAAGACAGGGATCGAAACCTTCGGGGTTAGCGGCACCTGCCATTTCCGAATCTTCATCCTTCATCCTTCATCCTTCATCCTTCATCCTTCATCCTTCATCCTT
>JAYTYG010000514.1:0-2292 GCA_043742585.1 Spartobacteria bacterium | reverse complement strand
TGGCTCAGTCAGCATCGGCAGCGTCCCGTCCATCACCGACGGACTTGCCGCCGCCTGGCTGCTCGACGAAGCCACGGGCCGCACCGTCCACGACAGCGTTGGCGAAGCGCACGCCGCGTTTGAGGTTTTCATGAATCCGCCCGTCCCGCGCTGGCTGCCAGCGGGCGGCATTCGCGGCGGAGCGATGGAATTTGCCGAGCCCGGCCTCCGCGTGAATCTCCCCGGCGCAGCCAGCGCGGGCGATTTCACCGTGGCGTTTTGGCTGCGCACGAAGCAACCCACGCAGCCCGTGATGGTCGGCACCTTCGACCTTTTCCTCCAAGACGGACACCCGTTCGTGAACTTCGGCGGCTGGAGCACGCCCGCCTCCAAAGGCCCGCGCCTCGACAACGACCAATGGCACCACGTCGCCTTTGTCTGGAACGAATCCGGCGGCCAACGCGCCATGCACCTCTCGATAGACGGCACCCTCGCCGCCACTGGCAATGGCCCCGAAAAAGGCAGCACCGGCAAGCTCTCCCTCGGCATCAGCAATCAACTCCAAGGCAAGCCCTTCATCGGCACCTTCGACGAAATCCGCATCTACAAACGCACTCTGAGCGCCGAAGAAATCACCGCGCTCGCGAAGAAGGATCTGAAACAATGAAACCGTAAACTTACCGACTATTAGCGCGGGCCTTTCGGGCCTTTCGTGTCGTTCGTGCTTTTCGTGGACTAAAATCAGAGTCTCCCTAAGCCCGAGCGATGCAAAAAGTAGAGATGCAGAGGCCGCAAAGATTACCAGACTTCGTTTAGTTTGGCTGGGTTGGATCCCACGACTGCCGCCATTTCCTTCAATGTTGCCGCTGACAATTTGTTGGGAGACCTGATCATCAATGGCACCTCCACGGGCATCAGTAGTCTCAACGGGTTTGGTTCCTTCGACGCCAAGACGCTCGGTGCCACCGAAATCGCCCTGCTCAATGGTGGCACGAATACTTTCACCTTCAGGGTGGACACCAATTCGGGGGGAGGCGTCCAAACTGATTACTTCGGCCTGCAGGTGGAATTCACCACGAAGACGGCCGACACCGTTCCTGAACCCTCATCGCTGGCCCTGCTCGGCCTCGGCAGCCTCCTCGGCCTGCGCCGTCGCCGCGCCTGAGGCGAGCATCTGCGATCACCGCGCTCTTTTTGAAAAAACGGCCTTCTCACGAAGGCCGTTTTTTTTGTCCACTTGCCACTGTTTTGACTGCGCCCGCCTGCTGGGTGTGCGGAAAATGAATGTGAAAACGCGCAGGGCGACGGGTATGGATGGGCGATCCTTGACCGCCCGCTACCCTGCATCTACCGCTCCGGGTCACTTTTCTAATGCACCCTATAAAATCCCACTTTATCTCCGCCCTTATTGCCGGTCTGTCTCCGCTGTTTGCCGTGTCGGAGGAGGTCGCCGCGCCCGTGGCCGCCGTCACGCCTGCGGAGTGGCTGCGGGCGCAGCCCAAGCCGAAGTTTCGGGCGGGGCATACGCTGCCGCGGCTCACGCGGTTTGCGTGGGAGATGGATGACGAGGTGCGGGTCGCACTGACGGAGGATTGGGGCTACGCGCTGGAGTTTGGCGTGGCAGATACGGAGCGCGTGGAGCGGGCGATCAACGACCCGAACAGTCGCGAGGGGAAGCTGCTGACGCTGGCCGTTTCGGACCCGAAGCGTTACCCGCTTTACGTCACCAGTTCGCGGGAATTGCCGAAGTCCGGGGTGCCGGAAGTGTGGACGCGGGATGCACAGGGGAAGTTTGTCGCGGATAATGAGGTGTCGATCGAAGAGACGAAGTGGAACCCGGCGATGAAGACCGTTTTGAGTCCGATGGCACCGGATTCTTTCTGGCAGGAGGCGGGCGAATTAAGCGCCGCACCGATTCGGAAACTGAATGCGAAATGCCCCATCGCCTATGTGCTCAACACGGGCGAATACGGGCTGGGCGTGGCGGGGTTTTGGAAACCGGTCTGGGAGAAAGACCCGGCGATCATGAAGGCGAAGAGTGATAAGCCCTGGCTGGAATTCACCTCCGAGCGGAAGGCGCACGGGCAGGCGATCATCACCAAGGCGGAGCGCGACGCGGCCCCGGCGCGCGCGCTTTACATCTACTACACCTGCGGCGGCGGCACGCATCGCAGCATCAATCTCGACGATGTGTGGAGCTACTCGTGGGCGGCCTTCAAGGACATCTCCGACCTGCCGAGCAACGAGTCGTATTTCTCGCACATCAACAGCGGCTGGACCGGCCCGCAGGATATGCTGACGATGGTGCTGAAC
>JAYTYG010000513.1:0-2794 GCA_043742585.1 Spartobacteria bacterium | reverse complement strand
AGTCAGCTTCGTCTCATCCTTCACCTTCAGCAACGAAGTACCGGAGATGAAGTCGATCCCCAGACTTTCGAGCCGGCTAATTGAGCCGCTTAACCCGGCAACCGCACTGAAGGCTTGGCTGCGGAGCTGCGACGCAATACTGGCGACCTCCTGATTACCCGAAAACAACGAGCCCTTGGACTTCCCGTCACTGCCCCTGGTGATCTTGGTTTGCAGATCGATGAAGCTCTGGACCGCGTTGAACTTTGTCACAAAGTTATCGATCTTGGCGCGCCCATCCGTCGTATCACTCGCCACCGTGATCGTTTCAGTGGTCTTGGAGTTGATCTTCAACGACAACCCCTCAATCCCGTGCACCGACGCATCCAAGACATTGCTGTTACTAGTCAGTGTGGCACCGCCGTTAACGGTAAATTGAGCATTGGTGCCATGACTCAACGCAGCGCCTGTGGTCAGACCCAACGCCCCTAAAAAACCACCGGCGCTTTCTGACACTGACACGCCCACATCCCCCGTCTCCTTATTGGTCAACTGAAACCGATCCGTGATCCGGTCATAACTGGCAGTCACCCCCGCCGTGGAGGCATTGATCCGGCTGAGCACGGACGAAACGCTGTCGGAATTGGCGTTATAGGCGATATCCACCCCGTTAATGTTGAAACTGCCGGCGCCACTGCCATCTACAGCCGTAATCGCATTGCGCAGGTTCGCATTGGCCAACGCCGCGCTCACACTGACCACGCCCAAGGCCTTGGGCGGCAGCACCTCGCCAGTCCCGTTATTAAAAAGCTGCAGCGAACTCAGAAAATTGCTCGTGTCATTCCCGCTGCCCAGGATGATTTCGGTCCCCGGACTTACCGTGCTGCTCAACTTCACCTTGTCCGACACCGGGTCATAACTGGCCGCCACGGCGCCGCCAGTCTGGGTAGAAATTTGATCAAAAACACTCTGCAACGAATCAGTCAGCGCCAATGTAATCCGGGCCCCATTCACAGTGAAATCCCCGGCCGTGATCGTCCGTCCGATAGGCAGCGTCCCCACGGTTAACCCGCTCACATCCGTCGTCGCACTCAGCCCGCTCCCAGCATCGCTCACCCCGTTTAATTGCGCATTCGTAGCCAACTGCGTCACCGCAATTTGATAAGTGCCAGTGGCCCCGCCCGACTCCGAGCTCGAGGCCCATGTGCTACTCGTATTGGAACTTGTCGTCGTGCGACCCCCGAAAATATCCGATCCCTTGCCCAAATCAGTGACCGCCGTCTGCAGGGCGGTGAGTTGGGAGGTTAAATCCGAAAACCCTGTGGCCTTGGCGGCGCCGGCAGCCTTTTGGGCACGCAAAGCATCCTGCGGAACCCTCTCGGCAGCCATAAGCTTGTCGACAAGACTCTGCCAATCGAGCCCGGAGGCAAGACCTGAAAGTTGAATACCAGCCATAAGAAAAAAGGGTTAAAGTTCGCTTTCTCGGGAGCATTAGACATGCCCTTCATCAGGCTAATTCCAGCCGCTTAAACGGTCAACTCCCGCTCCCACCCGCAGCGCAGCGCCTCCAACGGACCGCCCAGCCACGCGCCGCCCCCGCCCAGTGCCTGGCCAGAGCCTGCCCACGCAAGCGCCAGAGCTGCCGATACGCGGTTGGCGAAATCGATTTCGCCACAGAAAAGATATCCACCGCCATGCCCACCGCCATGCCCACCGCCATGCCCACCACCTGCGACTGTAATGCAATTATTTAAATAGCAGCGGCATCCTTTCAATGACCCCTCAAGACAACCCTCCGGCCGCGACTTTACCTGTGACTTTGTTTTTCCGCTGCGGCCAGGATCCGGGCCAGGGTTTGACTGACGTTTTCCTGGATGGAAAACTTCGCGCCCAAAGCCAAAAGCCGGGGCCGCATCGACGCCCGTTTTGCCGGGTCGGCCCAGAGCTCGATGGCGCGGGCCAAAGCGGCGCCATCGGAGGGATCTGCGACGACTTCGCCCTCCACGCCCGGCTCGATGATTTCAGCAAAACCATTAAAGCGCGTTGTGATGACGGGCAATCCGGCCGCCAGCGCCTCCAAGCAGGCATTGGAAAATGGCTCGTAGAGAGTCGGCAAAATAAAGGCATCAGCCGCTGCAAGCAGACGCGCGACATCGTGCCTAGGCCCGAGGTAATGCACCCGCGACGAAGCCGACAGCGACCGGGGCTCGCCGCGCCCCGCGACAAGCAACTTGGCGCCCCCCGTTTTCAGGAGATTCATGGCGTCCACGGCAAACCGCAGGCCCTTGCGCTCCCAACCCGAGCCGACAAAGAGCAGGACGTAATCGGTGGGCTCCAGACCGAGCTCGCGGCGGATGTCCTCGCGGGGCTGGGGCGGCATGGCAGGCACGCCATTATGGATCACGGCAATGCGCGTTGAGGGATAATCAAAACGCGCCTCGATCTCCAATTCCACCATCCTGGAGTTGGCAATGACCATGCCTGCGCCGCCGCCAAAGAGGCTCGATTCCAAAGCCAGCAAAGCGGCGTGCTTGCGATTGAAGAGCCGGGTCCACTTTTTCCAAAAAGGCTCCAGCACCGCGCGCCGCTCCAGCCAGGCCGCATGCACTCCGTCGCCGGCGCGGTAAGCGTCGCAACGCCAGACCCGCTCGAGGCTGAATAGGAAGTCGCAATGCGTCCTGGGCATTAAGAGTTCGAGCCGATCTGCAAAATCCCGTGGGGACCGGCCCGCCACGCGAACTATGGGGAGTCCCCCGGCAGCGGCGGCGGGCCAATCCTCGCTGGCAAACAACACGCAGGCATGTCCGGCAGCGGC
>JAYTYG010000512.1:0-5154 GCA_043742585.1 Spartobacteria bacterium | reverse complement strand
GTCAATCAGTGTGGGCATCTGCTGTCTCATTTCCGATTGCGAGCGCGTTGTTCCAGTAGACATCCGCTGCCCCATCCCGAGTGGAACGGCCGATGCCCTCCAACACTTTCAGTCCGGATGTCGGCGGGCGTGGAAGACATGCGCGGGAGTGAATCAGCTTCCGCCGCATTTTAGAATAACGTCTGTATTTTGTTTTCGCCAGGGAGCCTCCGTCCGCGCGCAGCGCCCCCGCTCTTACACATGGCGCGCGCGTCCTGCGTTGCGTTCATGGTCGTGCGCGTGGCTGTGCGCATCTAAGTTCGCTGTAATAAGCAGGCCGTTCGATAGACTCTGGTCTTCGTCCGCGCGCAAAAACAAGCTGCACCGGGCGGCTACACCGGGCGATTGCCGGGAAACCTGCCGTCGAGCCCATCACGCAAGTGGTCCGATGCGCAAGGGGCCGATGCGTTGAAATCGCGCCTGGGGCTGAACAGCTTGGCAAAACCAGGGGCGGTTTCTGAAAAAGGCTAATCTTGCCATTTTAGCCAAAATGCGTAAATTCAGATCATGCCCAACACCGTCCCGCACACCTTTGGTTTCGCCTCGGTAGCTGATTTGTCCGAGGTCACGGCCAGCGTCCTGAAAAACAAGTTCAGCGAGGTGGCGCGCCTCGCGGCCCGCAGCCCGCTGGCCGTTTCGCGCCACGGGCGCCGTGAGTTCGTCATCCTCACTGCCGAGCAATATGAGGAACTTCAGGAGAGCCGCCGCGCGCCGCTGAAAAGCGTCGTCGGCCAGTTCGACGAAATGGTCGCTCGCATGAACACGCCCGAGGGCAAGCGCGCCACCGCCGCCCTGTTTTCGGCCACGTCCGCCGATCTGGGCCGGGCCGCGGTGAAAAACCGTCGGTCCGCCGCTCATGTCTAACCCACATAGCTCCGGTCCACGGGGAATCATCACAGTGCTGGCCGGCGTCAACGGCGCGGGTAAAAGCAGCGTCGCCGGTGCGTTCATCCGCAAGGCGGGCGGCGACTATTACAACCCAGATGAAGCGACCGAAATAATCCTCCGGCGAAATCCCAGCCTGGCTTCGGCCACCGCCAACGGGCTGGCCTGGACCGAGGGCAAGGAGCGCCTGGAGCGAGCCATCGCCGAGGGCTCAGACTTTGTCTTTGAAACCACGCTCGGGGCCAACACGATCACGCATCTGCTGCTGCGGGGCACCCGTGAGGGCATGGTCGTCAAGGTGTGCTTCGTGGGTCTGGCCTCGGTGGAGCACCACCTCGGCCGCGTGGCCGCCCGTGTGGCGGCCGGCGGTCACGACATCCCGGAATCGAAGATTCGCGAGCGGTGGCAGAACAGCCGGTTAAACATCATCCGTCTGCTGCCGCACCTCACCGAGTTCGTGCTCTGGGACAATTCGGCCGACGCCGATGCCAGCCCCGCGCCCGTGCTCCTCTTGCATGTCGTGGACGGCAAAATTCTTGGGCCTGACAACCTGGCTGCGACGCCCCAGTGGGCCAAGCCCATCGTCGCCACCGCGCTAAAGGTTCACGCCGGAGACCTTCCTGACACCCCATGAGCGAGCCCAGCAAAGAGCTGATTGTTTAGAACGAGGTCACTGCGGAGATGGCCGCACTTGTCGCAAAAAGCGGGTCCACCGCTCATTGGCCGCAGCTCGCGGCGACCCAGCGCAAATAGTCGGGCAGCCCATCGGCGACGCGAAAGGATAGCACCTCGGGAACTTTGTATGAATGCAATGCCCGGATCCGGGCTTCGAGCATTTGATAGCGTTCGACGGTGGTCTTAATGAAAGCTAGGACCTCTGTGCCGGTCGTCACCTGACCTTGCCATTGGTAAATGGACTCGACTCCCGGGAGCAGGTTCACGCAGGCAGCGAGCTTTTCTTCCACGAGCTGGCGGCCAATCCGCCGCGCCTCGTCGCCGCTCTCAAACGTGCTTACTACTAAAAGGACTTCGTCGTTCATCGCTGGAAAATGCCAGTTCCCGTTGCGGCAGCGCGACGTTAAATCCGGGGAAGGGGCGGGCGCGGTGCCGTTAAGCCCGAAAGCAGAAGATTGAAACACGGAGGCAGCTGAGGCTGAGGGACGGCGACATAGGGGGCGACAGAGGGAGAGGCGCTTTTCCCCACAAAGTCACTCGGCCATTGGTTCCCTTCGACCCCTTTGTTTCTCTGCGATTCCGCGACTCTGTGTTAATAAAAGCTTAACGCTGTGTCGCGGTGGGGCAGGGATTACGCCCGGCTTGGCGCATGTCACCCAGTCCTTGGCGCGAATGCCGCAATTTGCCTTCCCAACGCTTGCGCGTTTCGTATTGACTCTGCGCGCAATGCCGAAAGCCACCGACCGCGCGAAGCCTGCCAATTCCTCAAAGCCAAAATACCAGCGGATCGTCCTAAAGATCAGCGGGGAAGCACTGAGGGAACCTGGCAGCAAAGACAATATTTCCCCGCAAATCGTCCACCAGATTGCGGAGCAGATCAAAGAAGTCCACGAGATGGGCGTTGAAATCGCCATCGTAATTGGCGGGGGCAACATCTGGCGCGGACTATCGGCGAGCCATCGAGGGATGGAACGCACCACGGCCGATTACATGGGCATGCTGGCCACGGTGATCAACGGACTGGCGTTGCAAAGCCAGCTCGAAGAACTCGGCCTGCCCACCCGCCTCCAGACCGCCATCCCCATTCAAAGCGTGGCTGAACCCTTCATTCGGCGGCGCGCCATGCGTCACCTGGAGCTCAAGCGCGTGGTTATCTTTGTGGCTGGCACGGGGAACCCCTTTTTCTCGACGGACACCGCCGCTGCATTGCGCGCCAGCGAGATCGGGGCGGAGGTGATCCTGAAAGCCACGAAAGTCGACGGCATCTACACGGCGGATCCGTTCAAGGATCCCACGGCCAAGAGATACGAGCAAATCACCTACAGCGAAGCGCTGAATAAACGGCTCTCGGTCATGGATTCCACGGCCTTCACCCTGTGTATGGATAACAAGATCCCAATCATCGTGTTCGATCTGATGACCGAGGATAATATCAAGAACGTCGTCCTCGGCCGGACCGTTGGGACCTTGGTAAGCGATATTTGAATAAACCCTTGGGATATTGACCGGCGGCGGAACCGGCGGAAGAGCGGGCGCATCGAGGCTGGATCGGGCCGATTTGAGTGAATGCCGGCGCGCTGAGTGATTGCGCGCCGCCTGTGCCTCCGCTGCCGCCTTCGCCGCCTTCGCCGCTTGAGCTGGCTGATTGAGCGGTCAATTTTCCGCATTTTTGTAATTATGGACCCAGACGAAATCATTCTTGAAACCGAAGCCATCATGGAGAAAGGCGTCGATTATATGACGCACGAATTCTCCTCGGTGCGGACCGGCAAAGCCTCTCCGGCGTTGGTGGAGAACATCGACGTGTATGCCTACGACGCCATGATGAAGCTCAAGCAGATCGCCCTCATTACCACGCCTGAACCCAGGCTCCTGGTGATCCAGCCCTTCGACGCCTCCACCATCAAGGCCATCGAAAAGGCCATCAAAGAATCCAAGATCGGCATCAATCCCGCCGTCGACGGCAAGATCATCCGGCTCCCCATCCCGCAACTCTCCGAAGAGCGTCGCAAAGATCTGGTCAAATCCATCAAGCAAATGGGCGAAGAAGCCCGCGTCCGCGTCCGGTCCGCCCGGCGCGACGGGATCGACACCCTGAAGAAAGCCCAGAAAGACGCGAAAATCACCGAGGACGACCTTGGGAGTTACGAGAAGGAGATCCAGAAGCTCACGGATGGCTTTGTGAAAAAGATCGACGAGGCGTTGCTGACAAAAGAAGCGGAAATCATGAAGGTCTGATCCCGATGAAAAAGCTACTTACACTCCTTTCGATAGTGGCAGTCAGCGTCGGTGCCCAAGGCGCGCCGGCCCGCCCTGGGACCCCACCGGCCGCCGCCCGCTCGACTGCGTCCCCTGAGGCGCGTCGCGTGTCACCTGTTGTCAACCCGGCCCCGGACTTAAGCTATTTGGGCGCTGGCAACAAGAACGCCACGCTCAAAGCACTGCGCGGGCAGTCGGTGGTGCTGCTCATCGCCGAGTCGGCCAAAAACGGGGATTTCAAAAAGCAGCTGCGCTACCTACAGGAGATCTACGCGCAATTCGCCAGCAAGCAGGTGGTCTTCATTGCCGCCCTGAAAAACACCGAGCACCCGATCCTTTCCAATGTGCCCTTCGCCCAGGCCAATAGCGGGCCTGACGTCGCGGCGCGTTATAACTGCACGGACGCGTTCAACTTGGTCATCATCGGCAGGGACGGGAACATCGATTATCAGACGCCAAAGGTCTGCACCGGTGAACGGGTGCGCGACGTGATCCAGAACTCATTCGCCGTCCAGGCCGCGGAGCGTCGCTAAGCCGTCGGTTTCCTCGCGCCCGCTCCCGAAACGCTGCTCTCCGTGCGCATCGCAGTCATTGCTGACACTCACGACCGATTCCCGGAGCAGGTCGCCGGGGAGATCGCGGGAGCCGATGAAATCTGGCATCTGGGCGATGTCTGTGGCGCTCCGATTCTGGCGTCGATCCAAGGGCTTGGGCCGCGCGTGCGCTGGGTGCGTGGCAATTGCGATTCCTCGATGGAATGGCCGCTCACGTTGGATTTTGAAGTTGAGGGCTTTCGGATCCGGCTCATTCACATCCCGCCTGCGGAGGCGCCTGCGGACGTGGATTTGTTACTGCACGGGCACACGCATGTGCCGCGTAATCAAATGATCGGGACCGCCCGGTTTTTGAATCCGGGCTGTATTACCCGTCCGAACCGGGGCGCGCCTGCGAGCTACGCCTGGTTGGAGTTGGAAAAAGGACAGGCGCCCCGCTGGAACCTAGTGCGGGTTTAGCGGCGGTTAAACCCGAAAACAGAAGATTGAAACACGGCGGTAGCTGAGTGAGTTAGGATACCAAGCTTCGGGAAAAAACGTGCCTTGCAATCGCATCGTAACTCCCTAAGCGCGTGCCACTTTCGGACATTAATTGATTTGAACTTCGGCGTGCGGGTTTAATTCCCAGGCCGAGGAGCCCGCTGCGCGACGGGAGTTTAGGCGTGGGGCTGGCGCAACCGGGCGTCCCAGATCCAGCTCCAGGGGATCGCGCCGAAGCTCAGGATCCAATTATTGAACTCCA
>JAYTYG010000511.1:0-4191 GCA_043742585.1 Spartobacteria bacterium | reverse complement strand
AAACGCCGCAGTGCCGTCGGACGACGACACTGCGGCTTTTATGGTGGTTAGATTGTTTTAGAGGGCTTCGCAGATCTGGCGCATGGCGTCGTGGAAAGGTGATGTAAATAGCTACGCGCCAAACGGCTGCTGTTTGTCCAATAAATCCGGGCGCACTTGGCGGGTCTTTTCCACGGCTTTTTGCCTGCGCCATTGCGCGATCGCGGCGTGGTTGCCGCTCAGCAGCACGTCCGGGACGCGTAAGCCGCGGAATTCCATGGGCCGGGTGTAATGCGGAAACTCGAGGAGCCCCGAGGAGTGGCTGTCGTCGAGGGCGGAGAGTTCGTCGCCAAGCACGCCCGGGATGAGCCGGACGATGGCATCGATAAAGACCACGGCGGCGATGGCGCCGTTGGTGAGCACGTAGTCGCCGATGGAGATTTCCTGGTCCACGAGTTGTTCGAGGACGCGCTGGTCGATGCCTTCGTAGTGTCCGCAAAGCACGATGAGATGGGGGCTGCACACAAAGCTCTCGGCGCGCGCCTGGTCGAAGCGGCGTCCGGCTGGGCTCATCGCAATGACTCGGGTGCCGGGCTGTCGGAGTTCATCGATGGCGGCGAAAATGGGTTCGCATTTCATCACCATGCCCTGCCCGCCGCCGTAGGGCGCGTCGTCGGTGACGTGATGTTTGTCCCGGGCCCAGTCGCGGAGATTATGGGAGTGAATTTCCACGTAACCATTGTCCTGGGCGCGTTTCATCATGCTCTCGCCCAGGGCAGCGCCGGCGATTTGAGGGAAGAGGGAAAGAATATCGATGCGCATGGCGGCCATGGATGGGATTGATTAGTGGGAATCCCAGGAGAGTGGAAGAATCGTGTGCAGGACTTCCATTCGACGGAAATTGAGATAAATCATCGTGCCCCACTTTGGCCCGAAAACTTGTCATTAAGAAAAACAAAGCGCGACCGGCGCGGACGTCGCGCGTTCCGCGGCTCACGCGCGCGCCGAGGGGCGGTGGCTGGTCGGTGTTTTGGCGGCGCTGGCTGTGGCGGGCTGGGCTGGTCGGTGTGGCGGTGGGGTTGATGGTGACACTGGTCTATGGGTATTGGGCGTCGACGTTTGATATTGAAGCGATCAAGGAGATGCCTCAGCGCTCCACGGTTTTTGATTTCGAGGGAAAGGCTTACAGTCGGTTACAGGGCGAAAATCGGATTGTGGTGCCGTTGGGCAAAGTGTCCCGGAATTTTATCGATGCGCTTTTGGTCCGGGAAGATTCGCGCTTCTACTGGCATCGTGGGATCGACCCGATCGGGATCGTGCGTGCGATAATGCGCAATGTATTGAGGGGGGCCTCAGCGCAGGGGGCGAGCACGCTGACGCAGCAGCTCGCGCGGAACAGTTTTCCGGAGCGGGTGGGCCAGAAGAAGAGCATTCATCGCAAACTCCTCGAGGCGTTTCTTTCGCTGCGGATCGAGCACAGGTATAAGAAAGATGAGATCCTCGAGCACTATGTGAACCGGATTTATTTCGGATCGGGCGTTTATGGGATCGAGGCGGCGAGCCTGATTTATTTTGATAAACACGCCAACGATTTGTCGCTGGGCGAGGCGGCGACCATTGCGGGAATTATCCGCAGTCCCGGGCGGTTCTCGCCGTTCAGCAATCTCAAGGGGGCGCGGACGCAACGCGACACCGTGCTGGATCGCATGGTTAAGGGGGAAAAGGTGACGGCGGCGGCTGCGGAATCGGTGAAAAAAGAGCCGCTGTTGGTTGTTAAAAAGAAGCTCCTGAACGCGCAGGAAACCTATGCGATGGACGCGGTGCGGCGGGAGCTCGATGAGTTGCTGTCGGGCGATCAGCGCGACGATGGCGGTTTGAAGATCTACACGACAATCGATCCAGCTCTGCAAAGAGCCGCGGAAAAATCCCTCGATACCCAGTTGCGCAAGATCGAGGCCCAGCCCGGTTACAGCCACAGCAAGCGCGCCGATTTCTCAGAGCAGGCCAGGGAGGAGGAGCAGCAGACCCCGTATTTGCAGGGCGCTTTGATGGTGATCGATAATCGGTCGGGCGGCATTCGCGCGTTGGTCGGGGGCCGGGATTTTGCCGAGAGCAAATACAATCGGGCGATCCTGCCGCAAGCGGCGCGGCAGGTCGGGTCGACGTTTAAGCCGTTTGTTTACGCTGCGGCTTTTTCCAAGGGCCTGTTGCCGGGCTCGAATGTGAGTGATGGCCGACTCGAGCCGGGAGAGATTCAGGGGGCAGGGGATTGGCGCCCTGAGAATTCCGACGGCAATTATAAGGGCACGATGCACGCTGAGGAGGGGCTCATTTATTCGCGAAATACGATGAGCGTCCGCGTCGGCGCCCGGGCTGGACTCGATGCGGTGGGAGCGCTGGCGGAGGCGGTGGGGATTGAGCGGTTGCCCCGGCAGCCTGTGGAATATTTGGGAGCGTTCGAGTCGACGGTGGGGGAACTGACGTCGGCTTACACGGTTTTTGCAAATAACGGTGTGAGGCGGCAGAGTTACATTATTGAACGTATTGATGATTCATCGGGTGAGATCCTTTACCGGGCAGCGCATTTGAGCCGGCAGGTGCTCGATCCCGGGGTGAATTGGCTGGTGACTTCGGCGCTGAGTAAAGTCATGGAGCGGGGCACAGCGGCTTCGGTTAAGAATATGGGCTTTACCAGGCCTGCCGCTGGAAAGACCGGGACGACGAATGATTTTCACGACGCTTGGTTTGTGGGTTACACGACGTCGCTGACTTGCGGGGTTTGGGTCGGGCTGGATCGGCCGCAGGCGATTGTGCCGCGCGGCTACGGGGCGGCATTGGCCTTGCCGGTGTGGGCGGATGTGATGGTGGCGGCTGGCAATGGGCGTTACCCGGCCAACGCTTTTCGTGCGCCGGTGGCGTTGCATCGGGTCTCGGTGTGTGCGGTTTCAAATGAGATCGCGAATACGGGTTGCGAGCACGCCGGCACGGCTTACGTGGCGGATTTGCCGGGCTCGTGCGTGCCGGAGGGGAGTTGCAAGATACACCGAGCTGAGCCGGTGAGCGAACCTGTGAAGAAGCCGAGTATTTTCAAAAGGTTCTTCGGGGGCTGATGGGAGTGGGGCGAGTAGCCGATTTTTTACAAGCGCAGATCCACCGGGGGCCTACTTTTGAAGGATGAAGATCCGGAGAACGCAGGTGGCGTGTAGCCCGAGACAAGGTTTCTCTTTAATCATCCTTAATCATTCATCCTTCATAATTCCCCAGAAGATTCCTCTCGGCTGCGAATAGGCAATGAGCCCTCAGGCGGGTTTGGCGGATATTTGCGGGGCGGGAATCCGTTGCCCCTCCTTCTTGCGTCGCATCCATAACTGGGCTAAACCTGCCCCCCTTTTTTCTTATGAGCGCGCCTACAGTCACTATTTACGACACCACCCTTCGCGACGGCACGCAAGGCACAGGGATTTCGTTCAGCGTAGCGGACAAGATTCGAGTGGCGGAAAAGCTCGATGCTTTCGGCGTGCATTACATTGAAGGGGGCTGGCCGGGGTCCAATCCCAAGGACATCGCTTTTTTTGAAGAAGCGGCCAAGCGCACTTGGAAAAGCGCGCGAATAGCGGCATTCGGCAGCACCCGGCGGGCGAACTTGCCGGTGGATCAGGATCCGCAGGTGAAATTGCTTTTGGATGCCGCCACTCCCACGGTCACCATCTTTGGGAAAAGCTGGCTGCTGCAGGTGCTCGAGGTGCTATGCGTGTCGCCGGAGGAAAATCTGGCGATGATTTCCGATACCGTGAGGTATTTGAGGAAGCACGGTCGCGAAGTGATTTACGATGCGGAACATTTCTTTGACGGAGCCAAGGACGACTGGGCGTATGCGTTGCGCACGCTGGCTGCGGCGCGGGACGCGGGAGCGGACTTGCTCGTGCTTTGTGATACAAATGGCGGGACCATGCCGGAGGAAGTTGCGGACATGACCCGCAGAGTCATCGCGGAACTCGGTGTGGCCGTGGGCATTCATACTCACAACGATTGCGGGGTGGGGGTGGCGAACGCCTTGGCGGCCGTGCGCGAAGGCGCGGTGCAGGTCCAGGGCACCATCAACGGGTACGGCGAGCGGGTCGGGAACTGTAATCTGATCAGCGTGATCCCGAATCTTCAGCTTAAGATGGGGATCCCGGTGGTGCCCAATGTGAGCTCGTTGCGGGAGCTGTC
>JAYTYG010000510.1:0-6901 GCA_043742585.1 Spartobacteria bacterium | reverse complement strand
GAGCCGCCTTCGGAAAAGACTGGCTGAGAATGGTGGCGGCGCCGGCCGCGAAGAGTTCTCCTGTCGAGCCGTGCAGGCCTGCGGGAAAGCACAGGGTTTGCGCGGCGGGATCGGTGCGGGAGAGGATGAGCAGCTTGTCCTGGATGGTATCGAGGGGGACCTTGGTCGGGACTTTGGCGTCGAGTTGAGCGCTGGCCAGCAGGAGGTCATCCATCCCGAATCGGTTGAATGTCACACCGAAGTCGACCCGCATTTCGCCTTTGGCGTTGATGGGGATTTCAAGATCTTTGCCGAGTCGGATACGCTCCCCGGCGTCCACGCTCACCTCGTCGCTGGTGAGTTTAGTATATAGAATAACGGCCTGTAGCGTGAGGGTCGGGACGACTTGCCCGCGATAGCGCAGGAGCAGGGGCACGGTGCGTTGCTGGCCGGTGTCGCCGGGGACGTTGGTAAACCCCGTGGTGTTGGCGAGTCGGAGCTCTTCTTCGGCTTGTGCCGCGATCCGCGTGAATTCAGGAATCGCACTGATGTCGCCTTTCACTTTCTCCAGGAGCGGCACCGATTCCAGTGGCGGGACGACTTGCGAATCCAGCGGGAACCCGAGTTTAGCGCCGAGCAAGACCTTGGATGCGTGCAGTAGGTGTTCGCGCAGGATTTTTCGATACTGCGGTAGTTTGGAAAGGGAGTCGCTGGGAGACTCCTGCTCGTCCCAAGCCAATACTTCATCGGTTGCGAGGGCTGCGGGCTGGAAGTTGTTGCCGGCTTGAAAAAACAAGGCGAAATCCAAAGGCGTCCATGGCCAGGGATGATCCTTGAGGCTGGCTTCGTTGATCTCGACCAATGTTACAGGGGCGCACTTTTCGAGGCGCCTGGTATTGAGGGCGAGCAGATCGGCAAACCGTTCATCCACGTCGCGCAGTGGGGCTTGACGGGATTCGCGCAGGAGGACGAGGCCGGCAACGAGCACCAAAATCATGAAGTGTGCGCCGAGGCGAAGCATGAAGGCCAAATAGCTGCATTCCGGGCATTGCGCCAATCCCAAATTTATAATGGGTAGAAGCCGGGGCTGATAGGAGGATGCCGAGCCGGGGCGAAGACAGCTGCGAAAAAAAAGCCGCCAGAGAACTACGACAAGGGAGATCAGACTGCCGTTGCTACCTTCCGGTCCTGGCGGGGTTCGTCAGCCTCCAATTCATAGTCCCTGGCGGAGCGGGGAAGTTACGGGGGAAGAAGTGGGAAGACAAATGTTTTGTAAGAGATTTCCATAAACCACTTGCAATGCCCAAATTTCACAGCTTTAAAGTCCCGGAACTTGTTCGCTGAGAATTCTTCTCCGCGTTCCCCCCCCCTCAACTATTCCATCTTTCTCTGACTCAAAATGGCTAAATATCTCCTAGGCGGTTCAGTCGCGTTAATTCTTGCAACAGGCGGATTGAGTTTAGTGACTAAAACCAAGGTTGAGGAGTTGCAGACGGATATTCTCAACACTAAGACGACGCTTAAGACCACCCGGCAGACGCTTAAGGAAACTAAGGACTCGCTTGCCAAGGGCGAAGCGGAGTTGAAGGAAAAGGCGGACAAGATCGCCGAGTGCGAGGCTGACATCACTAAGCGCAAGGGCGAGATTGAAGATCTCAACAAGAGTTTGGCTGCGGCGAAGGAAGAGCCCGCTAAGAAAGCCGCAGAGATTGAGGTGTTGACCAAGAAAGTGGCCGAATTGGAAGCTGCCGCAACTACGACTTCTCCAGTCGCCCCAGCGGCGTTGGACGAACTCAAAACGACCATCGAGAAGCTCAAAACCGAAGTTGCTGAAGCCAAGCAGGTGCAGGCGACGATGGAAGAGTCTAAGAAGACGGCGGAGGAGAAGTTGGTGGGTTCCGAGCGCACAGTGGCTGAATACAAGCAGGGTTATGTTAACAACGGCTTGTCCGGTAAAGTTCTCGCTTACAATCCCGGCTGGAATTTCGTGGTGCTAAGCATCGGCGATAAGCAGGGACTGAAGTCCAGCGCGCAAATGCTTGTGATGCGTGGCAATAAAGCCATCGCCAAAGCACGGGTGACCACAGTGGAGCCGTCACAATCGATCGCGGACATCTTGCCCGGTTCTTTGCAACGCGGTGAGACGGTGATGCCTGGCGATACGGTTGTTTACGAGATTAAAAACGATAGGAAACATTAGTTTTCACCCCGTCTCGCAATGGTCCGTCTGCTTGGGTTTTTCTTTTTCAGTGCGCTGGCACTAGCTTTCACGGGCTGTGCCAGCAATGAACCCGAGGATCCAAATCGCGTCAGCACCATTCCTTGGAACCGCCCCGAAAAGTGGGAGGGCCAAGGCCCACTTGGGGGCATGATGCCCCAAAATCGTTAGTTTATGCTGACGCTCGCGAACATCTTCGCGATATTTTTGAGCCAAGCTTATTTCAGGATGGTTGCCTGATTCCGCACTGTCTCCAGTTGCCAGGGCTGATTAGTTTGCTGGGATTGATTCAATGATTTCTCAGGCCCGCATTCTGGTGATTCGCGGCGGAGCCATCGGCGATTTCATCCTGACGCTTCCGGCGATCGCTTTGCTGCGGGAGAACTTTCCGGCGGCGCGTATTGAGATCCTCGGATACAAGCACATCATCGCGCTGGCTGAAGGCCGGTTCTATTGCCAAGCCACGCGTTGTATCGAATATGGAGCGATGGCGGGGTTTTTCGTGCCGGGCGCCGAGTTGGATCCGGAGCTAGTGACTTACTTTGCGAGTTTTCAGCAAGTCGTCAGTTATCTCTACGATCCCAATGCTTACTTTGAGGCGAACTTGCGCAAAGCTGGAGTAAAGAATTTCCTTCCAGCGTACAGTCCCGCCGCCGATTCGGAGCATGCGGCCCAACAATTGGCTAGGCCCTTGGAGCGGTTGGCGCTTTTTTTAGAAAGCCCGGCGGCGAAGGTGTATCCGAGCGAGAGCGACCGACAGATCGCGGCGGAGCTCGGGATAGCGCCCGGAAGCATTGCCATCCACCCCGGGAGCGGAAGTGTGCGTAAAAATTGGTTACTAGGGAGATGGGCGGAGGTTTGCCGCGTATTACTTGAGCGTTACCCGGAAGTGCGGTTGCTGTTGGTCGGCGGGGAGGCGGATGTGGCTGCGCTCGAAACCTTGCGCACGGCGTTGCCCGCGCGCGTGCAAGTGCTCCGGGATCTGCCATTGCCGCATCTGGCGGCAGTGCTCGAGCGCTGCCAGCTTTTCCTCGGCCATGACAGTGGGATTTCGCATTTGGCGGCCGCTGTGGGCGCTCCCTGTGTGCTTCTTTTCGGGCCGACAGATCCCGCAGTATGGGCGCCAGTGAACGACCGAGTGCAGGTGATCGAGGCGCCCGGGAATGATTTTTCCAGGCTCCACGTCGAGCAGGTGATCGCTGCGGCGATGGCTATGGTATCGTCCCGGGGCGCTTGAAGAACCGATTGCTGGCGAAATGCGTGGAGTCGTGGGAAAGTGGCTTCTGTGGCTAATGCCGGCTTTTTGATCTGAGCGCCGCGCCGCAATTGTTTTTCTGACTATGACATCCAGCACTTTTCTTTCCCTGTTCGAGAAGCTTGAAGGGCTCGTGCAACGGCTGCCTGAGTCGCTCCAGCAGCCGATTTTGCGGGAGATCACTCCGATTAAGACGCTCTTTCTGCTGCAGCGTGCGCCGCGTTTGGTGTTGGTTGGGGAGCGGGCGGTGAGCAAGTCAGAGTTGGTCAATGCGATTTTTGGGCAAGTGCTCATGGGGCCAGAAACGGAGTTGCTGCACGATGGGGTGTGGCAGCCGCTGAGTTTTGCGGGCCGAGGCACGCTCCAGGTGCTCGATGGCAGGCGCCCGGTGTCGCTCAGTGCCGCGGAATTGGCCCTGCGCAGTCAGCCCGGTGACATCTTCCTGTTTTTAAGCCAATCCTCAGCGCTCGATGGCGAGTTCCAGGCGGACCTAGTGCAGGCGGTGCGACTCCTCGAAGTCTCAGGCCCGCAGAATCGCCCTCGCGTGCTCGGTTTGCAATGCGCAGGAGGCGAGACCGCTCGCGAACAATTGCACGCGGTGCTGCATACTCAGCCGGAAGTGGAGTCCACGATGATTGGGACGCTGTCGTTTTCGGGCGGGCCGGGAGAGATTGAGCGCTTGGTGGAGCTGCTTGGTGTGGAGTTGCCTCCGGAATCGCAGCTGGAGATGGCGCGCCTTTCGGGGAATCGCGTGCTTCAGAGGCAAATCGCGCATGTGTTGATAAAATCTGTGACAGCGATTTGTGGAGCGATTGGCGTACAACCGATTCCGCTGGCGGATTTCCCGATTCTTTCGTCCCTGCAAGCTGGGCTTGTGGCCGGGATCATGCACATCAGCGGACGGGCCATGAGCGCGCGTCTGGCTGGTGAGTTCATGGCTGCGCTCGGCGCCAATTTCGGGGCTGGCATTGCGCTGCGCGAAGGCACGCGCGCGGTGCTGAAGTTTTTGCCTTTATGGGGCAACGCGATTTCCGGGGCGGTGGCCGCGGCCGGCACCTATGCGGTGGGGCGTGGCGCTGTGGCGTATTTTATCGATGAAGTATCGATCGAGGACGCCCGGACATTTTTTCGGCGCGATAAAAAGCCGCCGACGCTCAAGGGCTGAGAAATGCGGCAGCCTTTAACCACGCGGCCTTTAGCGTGCAGCCTTTAGCGTGGCCGGGGCGTCCCGCTTCGGGCGAGGCTAGTAGCTTTTATAGTGCACGCTGAGCGTGCGGAAAACGTCCGCCGTGTTTTGGGCGGAGAAGAACACCAGCTCGAGCGCGGTGTTATTGAGATTCCAGTTGTAGCCGACGAGGGTTTGCGTCACGTCACCCAGAGGTTCGGTTTTGCGGGCAATGAGTTGGCCTTGGCCATAGCGTTTTTCCAGCGATTGCCGCCAGCGCCCCATGAATTCGTCGTATTTTGCCTGCGACCAGCCTTCGCTCCGATATTGAAGTTCAACCCCCACCAAAGCGGCGGCGCGGAAGTAAAAAAGCGTGCGTTTTAAGCCTTCCTGGATAATTCCGTCGACCTCCCAGGTTTCGCCGCCGTCCCGGGAGGGATATTTGGCCACGACTTTAGCGCCTGCGCCGCTGAGGAGTCGCTCCAGGCGGAGAGGCGCTTCGCCCCAGGAGAGTTTGAAGGGGGGCTCGATCTCGCTGGCGGCCGAGCCGATTGCAGTGAGGGCGCAGAAAGCGACGAGTAGGAGGCGGAGAAGGTGCGAGGAGTGCGGAAAAGTCATTTGGAAACGAGTTGCCCGGCTTGGGAGCGTGCCTAGGTCTCAGCACCCGGCGGCTTTGTCAAACTCCGAAGCGAAGTGCCGTTGGGTCAGGCCCGTGCCTAGCTTTTTGTTATTTTGAAGGAATGGAGCCTAGCGGGATCGAACCGCTGACCTCCTCAATGCCATTGAGGCGCTCTACCAACTGAGCTAAGACCCCGTCAAAAAGAGGGGCGAAAAATGCGGTGCTGGCGTGAAGATTGCAAGCGGAATTTACGTTAAGTTTTTCAATGCGCAATATCGAGCTCCGCGCAGACTCCCTACCTATTCGCGAGTAATGTCGCGAGGGTTGATTTCATCGGCCGATCTCCTAGGTTGAAGGGCATATGTCTTGCGCAAAAATCGACCCCGCCCTCCATCAGGAGCGGAAGCCAGACTGGATCAAGGTGCGGTTGCCTTCCAATCCGGTGTTCTTCTCCACCAAGGCGCTCATCTCTGATTTGCGGCTCCATACGGTTTGCGAGGAGGCTCAGTGCCCGAATCGTTGGGAGTGTTGGAGTCAGGGGACGGCGACTTTCATGATCGCCGGGGAGCGTTGCACCCGGGCCTGTGGGTTTTGCGCGGTGACGACCGCGAAACCGTTTGCGCTTGAGTCGGATGAGCCGCAGCGTGTGGCCGAGGCGGTCCGGCGCATGAAGCTCAAGCACGTGGTGGTCACTGCGGTGGCCCGGGATGATCTGAAGGACGGCGGGGCCAAGCATTTCGCGCTCACCATCGAAGCCATTCGCGCGGCTGAGCCGGAGATTGTGATCGAGGTTTTGACGCCCGATTTTCACGCCAAGGAGGAGTGTCTCCAGCTCATCGCCGATGCGCGGCCCCATGTCTTTAATCACAACATCGAGACGGTCGAACGCCTGTCGCCTCTGGTGCGGTCCCGGGCGAAATACCATTTGTCGCTCCAGGTATTGCGCCGGATGAAGGAGATTGATCCGAAGCTGGTGACCAAGAGCGGGATCATGCTGGGGTTGGGGGAGACCGAGTCGGAGATTTTTCAGGCAATGGATGATCTGCGGGAAGTCGGGGTGCAGGTGCTGACGATGGGGCAGTATTTGCGGCCGTCGCCGCAGCATTTGCCGGTCGTGTCGTATGTGCATCCGGATGTGTTCAAGTTCTACGGCGAGATGGCTTATAAAAAGGGGTTTGAACACGTTTCCTCAGGCCCGCTCGTGCGCAGTTCTTATCATGCCGGCGATTATCATCCTGCGCCTCGATGAGTGTGGGCTCGACTTTTTACCGGTCCGAGGAAATCGGCCGGCATAATGTGGCGGCGCTGATTCCTGCATATTTTGAGGGCAAACACATCGTCGAGGTGGTGCGTCGAGTGAAGGCGCAGCTCGATACGGTCTTTGTCGTGGATGACGGTTCAACCGACGAGACCGAGGCCCGGGCCCGGGAAGCCGGAGCCGAGGTTGTCCGGCATGAGGTGAATCAAGGCAAGGGGGCGGCGATCAAAGCAGGTTTGCGCGAGCTCGGGGCCCGGCCGGGGATCGAATACATTTTGATTCTCGATGGAGACGGCCAGCATTTGCCGGAGGAGATCCCGTTGTTTTTGGCTGAGGCCAATCGGGCGCATGCGGCGATGATAGTGGGGACCCGGATGAGCGACGTGAAAACCATGCCCTGGGTGCGT
>JAYTYG010000509.1:0-6578 GCA_043742585.1 Spartobacteria bacterium | reverse complement strand
TGACCGCGACAACCACCTGCTTGATGCCCAGCAAGCTCAACAGATAGCCATGCCGACGGGACTGCTCGCGCACACCTTCATTGGCAGCGATGAGCAGCACTGCCGCATCCGCGCTCGCCGCCCCGGTGATCATGTTCTTGAGGAACTCTTTGTGCCCTGGCGCGTCGATGATCACATACGGCCGCTTCTCCGTCTTGAACTGGATCTGCGTCGTATCGATCGTGATGTTCTGCTCCTGCTCCTCCAACAGCGCATCGAGCAGAAAAGCGTATTCAAACTCCATCCCCTCTTCCCGGCAGGCCGCCTGTATCTGCTCCACCTTGCCGTCAGGCAACGATTTCGTGTCGTAAAAAATACGGCCAATCAGGGTCGATTTCCCGTGATCCACGTGCCCCACGAACACCACTTTTAGTCGCTGTTGATCTGGGTCGGATGCTTTTAGAATTGCCGGTTGCGGTTGGGTAAGAAGTGCTGACGTCATCGAATTAGAATTGGAAAGATTAGATTAGGAACGGGATCTGCGAATCTGCGCTGCGGAATTTTGAACTCGGAGTGGCGCCTTGCGAAGGCCGATCCCTGCTGGATTCGCAGGCAGCCACACAAAATCAACCAGCCTCGGCTCAGCCGCTATTTTACATGAAGCCCTTGGCTCGCAACTTTTGCATCGCGTTGCGCTCGTGATGATCCTGCGCTCGGCCTGCCCGCTCGCTCGTCTTCGTCGTCGCCAATTCGTCGATGATCTTGTCGATCGTATCCGCATCACTTTCCACAGGCCCGGAAATCGGCCAGCAGCCCAGGGACCGGAACCGGTAACGTTTGCCGTCCTTGCCATCGCGGGCAAAATACATCTTGGGAATCGGGATGCCTTCCCGCTGGATATATAGCCAGATATCGCGCTCGCTCCAATCCAGGAGCGCCTGCACCCGCACATGCTCACCGGGCGCGCAGCTCGTCGTAAATTGATTCCAGAACTCCGGCGGCTGATCTTTATAGTCCCACTCGAAATCCTTTGTCCGCGGACTGAAATATCGCTCCTTGGCCCGGGTCGGATCTTCGTCCCGACGGATCCCGGTAATCAGCGCATCCCACTTATGCTCCGCCATGACCTGCTGCAGAGCCATCGTCTTCAACTCATGAGTGACAGTGACAGGATCCGTCGTGTCATAACCGATCGGCCCGCGCGTCGCATAATCGCCGCGGCCGGCCCTGGCGTCCTCGTTGATTTTCACAATCAAATTGAGTCCGTATTCCTTCACCGCCCACTCCCTATACTCGATCATCTCGGGAAACTCATAGGTCGTATCTATATGCAGCAGCGGATATGGGATATGGCCGCAGAACGCCTTCTTGGAAAGCCAGATCAGCACATTCGAATCTTTGCCCATCGACCACGGCATGCAGATGTTCTTGAAAAAATGGAACGCCTCCCGAATCAGAAAAATGCTCTGGGCCTCCAACGCATCCAGATGCTCGCTATCGGCTCGCGAAATTTTCTCAGGAAAAAACGCCGCCCCCTCCTCCCGCCCCGGCGCAGGATAAAGCCCCGCATACGCAGGGTGCGTGGACAGGTCCACAGGTGACGGGGCGCGGGAAGCTTGAACAGGAGTAGAAGACATGGGGAATTGGCGCTGGCTGACTAAATCAATTGTTAGAAATAAAAGAGTAACTCGGGGCGTATAGAGACTAACTCAAAACCTATCCAGAACCTATATGCTTGCCCCTAAAAAAGTGTGAATCCCGCACTCCGCTTTATCGAACCCCGTCCACCGCCCAGCCCGCTCATCCTCGCCCGTACCTGTGGCCCGCGTGCAAGGCCAGCATCCGATCGACCGATACCCGCGGTCCTGCAACGGGTTGTAAGGAATCTCAAACTCTTTCATGTGCGCCCACACCTGCTCCCGCGTCCACAGCGCCATGGGGTTGAACTTGAGAATATATCGGTCCCTCAACACATCAAAATGATACAGCTCCAGGATCCGCGTCTGCTCCCGCGTATCCGACTGCTGCCGCCGCACACCAGTCATCCACACCGCCAGTTGATCGAGCTTGCGCTGCAGCGGGATCACCTTCCTCAGCGTGCAACATAAATCCGGCTTCCCTGTCCATAACTCCGGCCCCAGCTCCCCCGCCTGCTCCTCCGGAGTCTGGTCCGGCTTCAGACTCTCTATCTCGATCCCAAAAAAACGCTCCAGCCGCTCCTTTAACTCATATGTTTCTTTAAATAGCAACTGCGTATCAAGCGTAAACACAGGAAACGGCAACCCGGCCTGCACCGCGTGATGAATCATCACCAGCCCCGCCCCTTGAAAACTCGTGCCGATCGCCGCCCGCGCCCCAAACCGCTCCCAAGCCCAACGCAAAAGCTCGGTCAACGACGCAGACTCGAACTGAGCGGAGAGCTCGCGCACCTCATTGGGAGAAATTTCGTTAGCCTGTAAAGTCATTGTCTATAGGGGCAGTAGGGAATTGAATTATGGATCCTCTGTTTCTCCCGCTCAAGGCAATTTTGCGGCGTCACACAGAAAAGTTGCCGCCGGGCTCCGGGCGGCTATCGTCCTGCCGCACATGGAAACTATTACAAAAGAAAGCGTCATCGTTCAACGCACACAGGAGCTTTGCCAAGCGATCCTCGATCAATCGGACTTCCCAGCCTTGAAACAAAACCTCGATGCGTTCATGTCGGATGAAGCGCTCAAGTTTCAATTTCAGCAAGTCAACCAAGCGGGCGAGATGCTGCACCACAAACAAAGCCAGGGATTGGAATTGAACCCGGAGGAGATCGGGCTGTTTGAAACGCTCCGGGAGCAATTGATGGCCAACCCGATCGCCACCCGTTTCCTGGAAGCCCAGGAGCGGGTTAAAGAAGTTCATCAGATCGTCGGCAGCTTTCTGGAAAAGACCTTCGAGCTCGGGCGTCGGCCGGAGTATGCGGACGTACACAGCGGGAACTGCGGGAACTGCGACTGCCATTAGCGGAATTTAACGCAGAGGCGCAGAGAATCGAGGCGGGGAGGAAAAACCAATGGAAGCGGGCGCAAGCAACAAACTTGCCGTCATCCTGAGCGCAGTCGAAGGACCCCGTGGAACTTCAGATTAGCTGGGCCACCTGGCGAGCCAAAGACCAAGCCACTTAATGACGACGTCGCCAGTTGCAGGCGGGGTCTTTCGACTCCGGCCTCGCGGTGCTCGCCCTCCGCTCAAGATGACAGCGTCAGTTGAGCCCCCCTCGCCCCCGCGCCCCCGCGCCCCTAGAAAAACGTTGTGGCATGGTTCTGGACGCAGATACTCCCCGCGAAATGAAGTCGCCGCAAACGCTATTCCCCCATAACTGCGGACCGCTAAAACCCATTAGCATTCCCATGAGTTACCTACGTGCAATTGTGCTGACAGGGCTGGCCTTCTGGCAGGTGCAGCAAGTAACAGCCAAGGCGATCATCCCGGGAGTTGACCCCGGCGCACTTGAGCCTGCGCTGAAAGGGCGGGTGCTCATCGAGGAATTCAACTGCGTCGCCTGCCATCAAGGCGCCCCCATCACCGACTCCTCCCGCAAGTCACCCCGCCTGACTGCGGTCGGCAGCCGGGTAAACCCGGAATATCTCCAAGCCTATATCGCGGCTCCGCAGACAGTGAAGCCCGGCACATTGATGCCCGATCTGCTGGCTGACCTAGAGCCCGCAGAAAAAAAGAAAGTCGCGGAAGCTATTACTCATTACCTGGTATCACTTAACAAAGGCGCCGACTTCGCGCTACAGGCGCCCAACGCCGTGGCGGCCGAGCAAGGGGAAAAACTGTTTCACTCCGTAGGCTGCGTCGCCTGCCATTCCCCTCGGGATGCAGCGGGAAAAGAGTTACTTCCGACCACATCCGTGCCACTCGGCGCCCTGGAAAATAAATACTCCATCAAGAGCCTTTCCGAATTTCTCAGCCATCCGCAGGACGCACATCCTTCCGGGCGCATGCCCGACCTCCGGCTGCCCGCCGGTGACATCGAGCGCATCACCCACTATCTGCTGCGCAATATAGCAGTGCCCGGCCACCTCGCCTATACCACCTGGCGCGGCAATGTGTGGGAAGGCCTCGAAGGCGACGTCCACAAAGAAAAGGCCGGACTAGTCGACGACTTTTCGCTCGAACGCTTAGGCAAAGTCCAGCATCACACCGCTATTCGATACTCGGGCTTTGTCCGCATCGCCACTGCGGGCGACTACACATTCCATCTGGAACTCAACGGTGGCAGCCTGCGGCTCAACGGCAAAGAAGTCGTCGCGGAATCGCCCAGTGACCATCGCGGAACCAAGCAACTCACAGGCACAGCCAAACTTGTTTCCGGCTGGAACCCCATCGAGCTCACCTACTTTCATACCGGCGAGGAGCCGCGCTTCACCTTCGAAATGGAAGGCCCCGGATTTGCCCGGCAGCAGATCCCCGTGTCACTGCTAGCCACATCCGACAAACCAATCCACGTCGTCAACGCCTTGAAAAGCGATCCGGCATTGGCGCTCAAAGGCAAAGCGCACTTCGAGAGCCTCGGCTGCGCGCAATGCCATAACGACATCCAGTCGCCGCACCGGGATTACACACCGATGGCCCGCCTGGATTCCGCCAAAGGCTGTTTAGGTGCAAAAGTCGGCACGCCGCGCTTCGATCTCGATGCGACGCAGAAGCAGCTCATCGCGGCAGCCCTGCCGAAGATTGAATCGAGCACATTCACCGACCAACAGATGGTGAATAAAACCCTGGCCGCACTCAATTGCATTGCCTGTCATGAGCGCGAGGGCTTGGGCGAAGTCGCGCCGGCCCGCAAGCCATACTTCACCGGCACCCATGAAGCACTGGGAGACCAGGGGCGACTGGCCCCGCCGCTCACCAACGTCGGCGCGAAGCTCACAAAATCCTGGCTGGCCGAAGTATTACTAAAAGGCGGTCGCCAGCGCGAATATCTAAATACCCGGATGCCTATGTTCGGGGAGGCCAATGTCGGGCACCTCGTTGACCGATTGGAACAGGTCGATACCCTGGAAGAAGTTACATTCCCGAAAGTCGCCAACATACAGGAATCTAAAGAAGCGGGCTACGGAATGATTGGCGCCACTGGATTTAGCTGTATCGCCTGCCATGACTACAACGGTCAAAAATCCAGCGCAGGCGCCTTGGAATTAGTAAACGTCACCACTCGCATCAAGAAGAACTGGTTCTATCTCTATATGCGGCAACCGGCTCGCTTCCATCCCACGGTGATCATGCCCAGCTTTTGGCCCGGCGGCGAGTCCACCCGCAAGGAAGTGCTCGGCGGCGACACCAACCAGCAGATCGAAGCGCTGTGGACCTATCTATCCGACGGGCCCCGCGCCAAGCCCCCCAACGGCCTGTCCCGCCAGTCGCCCGAACTTCGCGTCGCAAACGAAACGTTGATGTGCCGGGGCCGCGGCCCGGCGAGCTATCGCGGCATTGGCGTGGGATATCCTGGGCGGATCAGCCTGGTCTTTGATTCCGAGGAGATGGCCCTGCGCCAGTTGTGGAAGGGTGAATTCGCCAATGTCGACAACGGCAGCTTCAATATCCGCGGCGACAACCGGATTGCTTTTCCTGCCGGCATTCCCTTTGAACGGCTCGCCTCCCTCGACACCGCCTGGCCCTATAAAGGAAAAACAAATTACCTGTTTCCTCAGGATCACGGCTACCAATACCGGGGTTACTCCCTCGATAAAGAAAAGCGGCCCACCTTCAAATATCTATATGGCAACATCCTGATAGATGACTTTTTCGAAGACGTGTTAGATGAGCAGGGAAAGGCATTTTTTAGACGCACCATGACCTTCACGACGCCGACTAAGCAGGAGAAATTTTTCTTCCGCGTCGCGGCTGGCGCTGAGATCGAGCCGGCACCGCAGGGGTGGCGCATTGACAAGCTCAACCTGCTCCTGCCCGCTGATCTCAAAGCCCAGGTGCGCACAGGCAATCCCAAGGAGCTGCTCGTTCCGATCGTTTTGCCCGAAGGAAAAACCGTAATAAAATTGGAGTACAGATGGTGAATATCCGACTTATCAAACTCGACGTCAGCTCCGCTCCTTCCCGCTCACTACTCCGCCTCGCTGCCTTGGCGCTGCTGGGGATTTCAGGCATGCTCGGAGCCCCGCGCCAGGCCCTCTCCGAAGAGCTCGGCTCCATGTGGGGCACTGCGGCTGAGGAGGCCAAATACTATCCGCTCGTCGATATCCCGATCCCTGCCGAGGTGCCCATGCGCCCAGGCAGTTTCGAAATTCTTCCCGATGGCAGGCTGGCCGTCGGAACGCGTCGGGGCGACGTCTATTTCGTGTCTGGCGCGTTCGCGACGCCGCCCAAGCCTGTCTACCAATTATTTGCCAGCGGCCAGGACGAGATCTTCGGGCTCTCTTGGAAAGACGGGTCGCTAACCATCACTCAATTCGGCGAGGTAACCCGGTTGACCGACACCGATGGGGACGGCTTGGCGGATCGGTTTGAGGCGCTCAGCAACAACTGGGGTTATGCAGAAGGACACGAATTTGCATTTGGCTCCAAGCACGATCCAGACGGCAACATCTGGGTCGCTCTCGGCC